>NZ_JBHVEE010000171.1:0-20002 GCF_042802415.1 Streptomyces sp. NPDC057486
CGGTTAGGTCCGTCGTTGCGTTTGCCCGTGACGCGGGGGACCACTACTTGTCCTGGGTCCACGTTCTCCATGATCTTCCAGCCTGGCCGCCGGTCGATCGTGAATCGCTCCTCGCGACTCATCAACGACTTGTGCAGACCCAGCGGCAGCTGGTGGATGCCCTGTACGCGGTCCTCCACCCGCAGGCGCCCTAAGGCCTGTTGCGAAAGTCCGGACAGATGTGTACCTGTCCGCAGTGGCCGATTTCGACGAGAAGCGGGGCTCGGGTTTCGGAGGGCGCCCTGGCAGAGCCGGCCATCGCGCCGTTAGTGCGGTGGAGTAGTTTCTCTCCGCTAGGCCCGGCAGGCGGGCCGCTGAGCTGGGAGGACTCGTTGTCGTGAGCATCCACATGCACATGCGCGCCGTTGTGGAATCCGAGATCCGGGACGACCACACCTGGCTTGCAGCGTTCATGTGGGAGGCTTGGGAGAACCACCCCGACGAGTACGCAGCGGGCATCGCCGAGTCGATCGACAAGGTCTGGGGCTCTGTCAATGACCTGTATGCCGCTGCCGATGTTCTCGATGCGGATGCCGACCGCTCTTGGGAGCTGCCGATTTACGGCGGGCGGCCGGTGGCGCACAGCGCTGATGCCGACCCCTCCAACCCGCCCCTGGGGATTCTGGAGCCGCCTGGGGTGTCACAAGCCGCAGGCTTCCTCGCACGTGTCTCGTTCGCAGAGCTGTGGAACGTCGCCGGTGCCAAGCTCGTCTGGGCCGGCTGGGACGAGGTGCAGGTCAGGCAGGAGTTCCTCGACCATCACAGGCGCCTGCAACGGTTCTATGGGCGGGCGGCTGCAGCAGGCCACGCCGTGGTCAGGGCGGTTTGGGCTTGAGACGTGGTCGGCGTGCCGGTCACAGCCATTCGTTGATGGCTGCGACCAGCACTGTCGCCTCGTAGCGCACGGCTAACTTGTCGTACCTTGTGGCCACTGCGCGGTGCCGTTTCAGTCGGTTGATGCCACATTCCACGGCGTGGCGTTCCTTGTAGTCCTCCTTGTCGAAGGCCGGTGGCCGGCCGACTTGGGAGCCGAGTTTCTTGCGGTTGCGTACCTGGTCGGCTTTCTCCGGGATGGTGCATCCGATCCTGCGTCTGCGCAGGTAGGAGCGGTTCGCGCGAGAGCCGTAGGCTTTGTCGGCACGCACCCTGGCTGGTTTGGTGCGCGGTCGTCCGGGACCGCTGCGGGGGACGCGGATGCGTTCGAGGACAGGCTGGAACTGCGGACTGTCGTGCTGGTGCCCGGCAGTGATCAGCAGCGACAGTGGCTTCTGCCCCTGTTCGGTCGCCAGGTGGATCTTCGTGGTCAGGCCGCCTCGTGAGCGTCCGAGGCCGTGGTCGTCCGGCTCGGTGTCGATTCCGCCGGGCGGCTCGCGCTGCAGATCCCTTTCCTACGCGCGCCGGCGGCGTGCTGGTGGGCGCGGCAGACAGTCGAATCCACGCTCACGTCCCAGGTGATCAGGCCCTACGCGTCCGCCTGGACCTGTAGTTGCTCCAGGATCCGCTTCCAGGTGCCGTCGCGCTGCCACCGGCGGAACAGGTCGTAGATCCGGTCCCACGGGCCGTATCGCTCGGGGACGTCCCGCCACGGGGTGCCTGCTCGGGTCCGCCACCGTATCCCGTCGATCAGCTGCCGACGGGTCCACGTCCGCGGCCTTCCCGCCTTCTTCCCCATCGGCAGCAACGGCTCCAACTGGGCCCACTGCCGGTCTGTCAGATCCCCTCGCGCCACACCATGATCACCGCAATTCGAGATCCACTTTCGCAACAGACCCTAGTACTCCAGTGCGACTTCGCGATCTTTAGAAGCTTGCGATCAGCGCCATGGCGTGGCTGATCGGGACGGTGTGCGTAACCCAGGCGGAGCCGCTGAAGAGGTGAAGGAGAAAGGACGTCGGTTCTGGAAGGTAGTTGGGCACGCCGCCGCGCAGGGCGAGGCCGCTCTGGAGGTGGGTGCTGGGGGCGGTGGTCAGGATGCTTCCCGCGAAAGCGGCAGTGATGGGGCGGTGTACGTGGCCCGCCAGGACTCTCGCGACGTTGTCGTGCCGAGCGAGTACGGCGGCCAAGTCCTCGGCGTCGTCCAGGCGCATCCCGTCGAGGAACGGGATGCCGACCGCTACGGGCGGATGGTGTAGGCACACGACGGCCGGGGTTTCCGGCCTGCGGGCGAGGATTCCGTCGAGCCACTCCAGTTGCGAGGCGCCGAGGTGGCCGCCGGGCGCGTGCGGCACCTTCGAGTCCAGGACAACGAGGGTGAATGCGGGGTAGTCCACCGCGTAGTGCGCCTGCGTCCCATCACCCACGAAGCGCGTGTCGGCGAACTCGGCGAGCAGCCCTGTGGGGTCGTCGTGATTGCCGACTGCCAGGTGCAGCGGAAGGGGGAAACGCTGGATGACCTCCCGCAGCGCCCGGTACTCCTCCGGGCTGCCACGGTCGGTCAGGTCCCCGGTGATCACCACGCAGTCAGGCTGTGGGTCGAGCATGAGGACCCGCCCCAGTGCCCGGTGCAGCCCCTCCGCGGGAGGCCCGGCCAGGGGTCCGGTCGTGATGTGTGGATCGCTGAGATGCGCGATGGAAGCGGTCATCCTGGAACGCTCCAACGCCCCGGCGGCCGTGGCAACCGATCACGCTCAGGGCGTACTGCCCACACGGGTCATCACGGGCCATCACGGTGGTTACGCCCTGGCGGCTTCGTGATCCCTTGCGCCGGCTACTCGTTCGGGCCAACGAAGGAGCAGACGCGAAGCAACGGGGCCCCAGCAGGCGCGCGGCGTACTTTGCACCGCGGGTCACAGACGGGAGACCGGGGGCCTTTCACGAGCGACCACCTCTGAAACGTCCCGCCACGCCACCCATGCGGCTCCGACGCCGACCTCGCCGCAACCGAGGCCAGGCCCTTGCGAAATATATAGACCGGTCTATTCTGCAATCATGGTTGGAACCAAGGGAGCGGAGACCAGCTTGCGGCTGGCGGAGTCGATGCTGGAACTGATCCAGCGGCACGGATACAGCGGTACGGGACTCAACACGGTGGTCGAGCACGCGGGCGCCCCGAAAGGGTCGCTCTACTTCCACTTCCCCCAGGGGAAGGAGGCCCTCGGAGAGAAGGCCGTCGAACTCGCGGCCGCGCGATTCGGCTCTCTCGTAGCCGAATCGGCGCTGGGGTCGGCCACGCCGGGCGAGATACTCGGCCATGTGATCGACGAACTGGCCGGGATGCTCGACGACAGCGGCTTCCAGCTGGGATGCCCGGTCTCGGTGGTGACGCTGGAGATGGGTGCGCAGAGCGAACGGTTGCGAGATGCCTGCGCCAATGCCTTCGAGTCGTGGATCGCGCCGGTGAGTGAGCTGCTCATCGCGCACGGCAGTCCTCGTCCCGTCGCCCGTGCCCTGGCGACAGCTGTGGTCAGCATGGTGGAGGGAGCGGTGATCGTGTCGCGTGCCCAGCAGTCCACCGAGCCGCTGTACTGCGCCGCCCAGGCGCTCGCCGTACTGCTGGAACAGGGTACGGAGGCCTCGGCATGAGCCTGAAGGACCGGCACGCACTGGTACTGGGCGCGAGCGGCTTCATCGGCCGCCACGTGGTGCTCGCGCTCGGCCAGGCCGGCGTGCGAGTGAGTACGGCCAGCCGGAGCCATGAGTCCTACCAGCGGCTGGCCCGGTGGCTGGCAAGTCGCGGGCACGACCAGGTCCCGGCCGACCTCCGGGTCGATTTCACCAAGGCGTCGCTGATCGAGGGCGAGTGCGACGGCATCACCGAGATCTACAACTGCGCCGGTGCCTACCGGTTCGGGATGTCGGTGGAAGAGGCCCGCAATGCCAATGTTGACAGCGTCCGCGCGGTCGTCGCGTTCGCGGCGCGACTGCCGAACCTGCACCGCCTGGTTCAGGTCTCCGGGTACCGCGTGGGCGGGCAGGACCCCGCCCCGTGGAGCGAAGAGTACCGACGTGAAACCTACCGGGCGCTGGGCGCCTACGAGGCGTCCCGGGTCGAGGCTGACGCCGTTTTCCAGAACGTGGCAGCGCAGTTGGGCGTTCCCTGGTCCATCGTCAATCCGGCCAGCGTCATCGGTGACAGCGCCACCGGGGAGTCCGACCAGTACCTCGGGCTCGCCTCCAGCGTGAAAGACCTCTGGCAGGGTTCACTTCCCGCACTACCGGGCAATGGGCAGACGTTCGTCCCCGTGGTCGCGGCCGACTACCTCGCCCGGTTCATGACCCTGCTGCCGATGGACGCGGCCACCCAGCACACCGCGTACTGGCCGCTGGATGACGACACGCCCGCGTTGCCCGACCTGCTCACGCTCATTGCGGAGCACTACGGCGTCAAGGCACCCCGGACACGGGTTCCGGTGCCCCTGCTCAAGCGGCTTCCCCGCTGGCTCACCAAGGCCGATCCGGAGACCCTGACGTTCCTGTCGACCGACCGCTACCCGACCGATTCGGCCCGTGCCTTCGCCGCCCGGCACCGGCTGACCATGCCGGACACCGCCACGACGATCCGCCGCTGGGCCGACCACCTGGCAGCCCACCGCTTCGGCGACGCCCCCGCAGATGACAGACGGTTCACCAAGCCGGGCGGAATACGGACGTTCGAACTGGGCGCTGCGGCCGCGCCCACGGTGGTGTTGCCCGGCCTGCCGGTCAACGCCGACACCTGGGCGCCGGTCGTCGCAGCGGTCGGGCACGCCCGCGCCGTCGACCTGCCCGGCCTGGGCATGAGCACCGGGCGCCCTGACGACTGGCCGTCCTGGCTGACCGCACTGGTGACCGAGACCGGTGCCCGTCACCTGGTGGGCCACTCCATCGGCGCCGCGGCCGCCGTCGCGGCCGCGACTGCCCACCCCCACGCGGTGGATCAACTCACGCTCGTATCACCGTTCTTCCTGCAGGCGCAGCCGCCCCGCACCGTCAAGTGGACGCCCCTGACCCGCCGGCACCTGAGCCGGACAACTCCCACGGCACTGGCCGAGCGACTGACCAGCGCCACGGGCCACGCGACCGCGCTCCGATCGGCTGTCGCGGATCTTCGCCGCGGCACCATCGCGGCCACCACCGCCCGGCTCCTGGCCGCCATCGCGAACTCACAGTGGCGCGCAGACCTCCGGGCCAAGCTGCAGCAGTACCCAGGGCGCGTCCACATCGTCCTGGGCTCCCACGATCCGCTCACCGTTGAGGGACAGTCCCTGCTGGACGCCCTCCCGCACGCCACCGTGACAGTGATTGCCGGCGCGGGGCACCATCCCCAGCTGACACACCCGGAAGAAGTCGCTCAGGCCATCGGTGAGCAGACCGCCTCCCCCGGCCTGCAGGGAGAAGGTGGCGTCAGGGAGGTACACGAACGTCCGCGGTGACGAGGGCTGTGTGTCGTGGGCTGCCATCTGCGGTCACTGGGCGTGTCTGCCGTGGAGGCGTACAGAACGCGCACTCGATCCCCCGCCACCCGGCGGTCCCTCGGCACCCAGTACGTACGCCAACCCGCCACGCTTCCACCCCTGTTCAGTCCGATTCAACACGTCGATCCAACGGGGAAGACGATCCCGGCCGACAGGACGCCACCGGCGACGCCACCGACCTCCTCAAGCTGATCCTGCAGGGCCGGATGGCCCGGAAGCTCAACACGGTCATCGACGCGACCAACGTCGAACACACATGCGGGTGAAGTTGGTGATGGTCGCCGAACGGCACGGCATGCCGACCATGCGCGGTCTCCCCCGCTACCCCACTGGACTTCTTTGAGAGTGCCGAACCTGTGGCGTGACGTTGCTGGAGACCCCCTCGTTGGGTGCGGCGTGTCGGTTCTCAGAGGGTGCGGCTGTGGCCGGCCGTTGCACAGTTCCCATAAAGAGGTGACAAGTACGGGCTTTCCCGGTCCGGATACCCTCCGGAACGCGGTATCGGAGGCGGTGCGGCCACGGCGCCCCGGGGCCGCCAGATGAAGCCCCCCGTTCGAGCAGGTCAGCGCCTGGGTCGGTGCTCTGGGGATGCCTCGTAACTCATCTCGGCGGAGGTCGCTCTGTGTGAACTGGTCGCTGACGGTAAATGGGGCCCTGCAGCCGGGCGCCGTCTCACATGCGTCGCTGCGGCGTTCGATGCACGCTGGTGGTGGAGAGGGTTGCGGGGGCAAGCTGCGTGTGCGAAGACCCGGCCGTCCCGGCATGGGCCCGAAATCAGGTGGAGATCGAGAGCCGGCCTCTGGGTAATGAGTCTCCCTTTGCGCGAGTCTCGCGTGGACCTGGGGCGGGCCGGGACGCGGTCCAGCTCAGAGCCTCCCCTTGCAAGGTCGTCCCTCGACAGGTGCCTGCTGTGATCGGCAGGCAGCAGCGGGAAGGAAGCGCGATGGAGATCAATGGATCGACTGCCCTGGTTACGGGGGCCAATCGTGGCATCGGCTACGCGTTCGCCCGCGCGCTGATCGCGCGGGGAGCAGCGAAGGTCTACGCCGGTGTCCGCGATCCGGCGAGCATGAGCGACGAGGACCTGACTCCGCTGCGTTTGGACGTCACCGTGCCGGAGGAGGTCGCCGCGGCGGCCGCGGCCGCCGGAGACGTCACCATCGTGATCAACAACGCTGGCGTCGGAGGTTTCGACACGAAGCTGCTGACGGGCTCCTTCGACGGCGCGCGCGAGGCGATGGAGATCAACTACTTCGGTACCTGGGCCGTGTCCCGTGCCTTCGCCCCGATCCTGGCGCGCAACGGCGGCGGCGCACTGATCAACATGCTGTCAACCGCCTCCTGGGCGTCCCGGCCGGACTATCCCGGGTATGCGGCCTCCAAGGCAGCCCAGTGGTCCTTGACGGGCGCGCTGCGGGAAGGCCTGCACGAGCAGGGAACGCTCGTGATCGGTGTCCACGCCGGTTTCGTGGAGACGCATCTCAGTTCCTTCACGGACGCACCGAAGATGAGTGCGGAGGATGTTGCGGAGCAGACCATGGAGGCACTGGCGAACGACCGGGTCGAAGTCCTTACCGACGAGCGGACTCGGCAGGTCAAACATGCTCTGTCGCAACCAGTCGAACGGTGAGGAGATGCCGGCTCGGCCCCACGGGACCGCCGGGAGTGGATCACCGCCTGGTTCCTGCAGCAGCTCAACAAATTGCTGGATCAGTCCTCAGGACAACCTCGGCAAGATCGCAGCGCAGGAGGATCCATGGCCGTTGAGCCGCCTACGGGGTACGGCTCCCGCGATCAGGCCCTGCACGGGCAGACCCTCGTTGTCATCGGCGGGAGCGCAGGTATCGGGCTGGCGACCGCACGGCTCGCCCGTAACCGGGGCGCCTGCGTGATCCTCACCGGACGTGACCCGGTACGGCTGCGCACCGCGACCAAGGAGGCCGATGCACTGAGCACCGCGGCCTTCGACGCCCATGACCCGGTGCAGCTGGAGCGGTTCTTCCAGCAGTTGCCGGCGTCGATCGACCACGTGATGGTCACCGCGGGCGGCCCGTCGTACGGCCGCCTTCTGGATATGGACGCCGAGCAGGCACGCCGGGCGATCAGCGACCACATGGTGCTCGCACTCGAGGTTGCGCGCCACTGCGCCGGCACCGTACGGCCGGGCGGCACGCTGCTGCTCCTGGGCGGCACGGGAGCGCGCCGGATCCGGGCCGCTCTCGGTGTCGCCCCCGCGGTCACCGCCGCGATGCCCGCGTTCACGGCCAGTCTCGCCCTCGAGCTCGCGCCGGTCCGGGTGAACCTGGTCGCCGCCGGCTTCGTGGACACGCCGTTGTCGGCCCGGCTGCTCGGCGACGCACTCGACGCCCGCCGCGAGGAACTGCGCGCCACGCTGCCGATCGGCCGCGTAGTCGTACCCGAGGACGTGGCGGCGCTCGCCGTGCACATCATGACCAACACGGCACTCACAGGTGCGACCTACGACATCGACGGAGGCCAGCAGCTCATCGGCTGAGCCACACGTCGATGGCGGTCATTTGCCAAGTGTCGCGGTGGCCCGGGGCCGTGTGCTCCGGGCTTGATCGCGGTACGGGGCCAAAAACGTGGTCAGCGCCGCGAGCACTTTCTGGGGGGCCTCCTCGGCCACCCAGTGGCCGGTGCCGGGAATGACTACGCTCCGCGCATCTCGGGCGACAAGTTTCTCGTGCTGGCGGACCGTCACCCGGAGTGGGACTGGCGTTGCCAGCCGAGCACCTGCGGTAGCGCATTCTTCACCCGCGGCCCCGGATAAGGATGGCGGCGAGGTGGAGTGCGGCCTGCCTGTCCGGAAACCGGCGGCGGTTCTTCCCCATCGCGTTGATTCTGGCGTGGGTTCGCCTACGCGTCTAGGTGTGCTGATGGGTGCGCACGAGTAGGCCTGACCAGGCAGTCCAGAAGCGGTTGAAGATCGTTTCCCGGCTCGGCGAAGATCGTTTCCCGCTCATGGGGCAGCCACTCGATATGGAGTGGAGTCAGGGCGGCTACGCAGGGCAGAGTGGGACGGTGAGTGAACTGTGGGCACACACCCTGACGTGGGCAGATGTGGATCCGGCTCGACATCCGTTCGAGATGGACGACGATGCGGCGGAGGAGTTGGCAAGCCTTGTCGCGCCCTTGCTGCCCAGCGCTGAAGTAGCTCGCGAGGATCGCTGGCATTCGTTGGATCCCGTCGCCGAGTTCCTGGCGGACCGCTACGGCCGATGGGCCTGCGGGTGGAACTGGTCGGTCGGCGAGGGTGACGTCGACGGAGGCGTCGTGGAGGTGTGGTGCTGTTCATCCGACTCCGTGTCGACCCCGATTGCGACTGCCCCGCTGGTCGTTGAGGCCCTTCAGGAATGGCGTGGCTGGCTGGAGGACCTGGCGGAGCGGTTTGCGGCCCTGGCTCCGCCGGGCAACACCACGGCGCCTTCGGCGGACTGCTGGTACTGGGAGCGAGCATGCACCCGCCTGGTCACCGTGGTGGCCGACCGTACCCAGGCCGAGAGCGGCTGGTACGGGCACTGCATGCAGGTCCTCGAATGGTTCCTCGCCTACAACGGAATCGACGAACAGCGAGCCCGGGAGATCGTCAAGAGCGCGGTCGGCGGCCGGTTCGGTAGCTGGATCGCGCCGGACGTCACGGTGGTCGACGCAGTGAGTTCGCACTTCGCACAAACCGTGGCCAAGAACTGATGACCTCCGGACCCCATCAGAAGGACGCCCTCGCCGACTGGCTGCGCATCCGCACAGAAATATCCTGGCCGCGCTGGAGCTGCAAACGTGGTGTCGTAGGAGCCTCGGCCCGCGACGGCTTCCGGGACTTCTTCACGGCAACACGCGGCAGCCACGACGCCGAGGGAACCTTGCGAGTCCTGACCGCCCTTGATCAGGCCCTCACCGACGCAGTCCAGGGTAGACAGCTGTGCTTCGCCCTCATGGCGAACTGGCAGCGGACTGTGCTGCGCCGCGACTCCGTCGAGTTCCGTACGACGCCGGCCTACGCGAAGGGCGGGCGGGAGTATTACGGCCTTGCCCTTGGCACGCGGGCGCGGTTCGAGAGCTGCTTGTCCGAGAGCACGCAACTGGACCTTCCCCTCCCCTCACGCGCTGCCCGGACCTACCTCGACGTCCTGTTCTTCCATCCGTTCGAGGACGGCAACGCTCGCGCGGCCATGCTGGCCCTGGCCTTCGTCCTGGCTCGCGAAGGAGTCGTCCTCGACCAGGTGCGCCCGCTGCAGACCACCCGCTGGGCCGACGACACCGAGGGCGCAGCCGACCTGGCGGTGCTGCTCGGAATCCTGATCACAGCGGCGGAGCGCCGCCTGCTCCGTGGGAGAGAGTCATGAACGAACGTGACGTGATGCTGAACGAACTCGCCCAGGGTTTGCGCCCGATGTCCCAGGGCACCGAGTGGTTCGACGCACCCAGTTGGGAGGAGCAGTCCGAGACTCTGCGGTTCTTGTCCCATCACTGCGTCCAGGCTCGCGTGGTCGCCGAGGATGGAACGGAGAGCATCCGCCGTGCCGGGTTGCGCCCGACTCATACGCCTGCGGTGCTGATCACACGCGGCCGGATCGACCAGCAACTGGGGAAGATCGCCTGCCTTGCCCCTCTCGACGAGCGCCGGAAGGCGTTCCGGCTGCTGATCGCTGTACTCGCGATTGCCGACGGCCGGCGCCGCGAACGCTTCTGCTTCGGCGGATGCGGTCACTGGTGGCACAGGCTGTCCGTCGCTGACTACTGATGATCTTTGCGTGATGTCGCGTCTCGGTTGCCCTTCGCTGCAGTTCAGGGCACGCGGTCCAGCGACATCACGCGTCGAAACTCAGTAAGTGGGGCTGCCCTGCAGCCTGTCGAGCGCCGGAGAACCGCTTACCGTCTCCCAGCTGATCGTTTCGCAGCAACGGTCTGGTCGGGCTGTAAGGGGGTCGTGGACCGGTCATGTCCCCTGGTGTGGTGTAGCGGTGGGCAGCTGTTCTCGGCCCGGGCGGGTCAGCAACCTGTCGCGAGGCCCGTCGCGTCAAGTGGTGATGGCATGGACCATTGCGTGCGCCGGGCCAGGAAGCGGTTCGTGAAGGTGCTCCATGGACTGTTTGCCGCCCGACCCGGATCGGCAGCTGTGGTTGCGATACTTCGCTGCCGTACCGCCTCACGTCTCATGAGGAGTGGCCACCGACGACTGGGACTTGAACATGTTCAAACTCCGTGTCAGGGTACGGCGTGGGTTCTTGAGTCCACCGGTCGCGCACGCGGCCTGCAGAACCCGCTAGGGGTGGAGTGTGTTGCGTTACCGTCGTACTGCGCTGATCTCGCTCGCCGTGGCCCTCGCCCTGACGGCCTGCGGCCGGTTCACCGTCATACCGCCGCCCGACGGCGAACCGGTCGTTCTGAAACCAGCCGAACTTGCGACCACGTGGACCGATGCCGAAGGCGGCACCCTCACGCTGAAGCACGACGGGATGTTCATCGCCGATAAAGTCTGCGTCGCCGTCGACTGGTACGACAGTTTGACCTGGTCCGGAACAGGCACCTGGGACCAAGGCTCCAACAAGAAGCAAAGCTTCGTCGCTGTCTCCTTCGACGCCGCTCACCCCGTGGGCTTCGACGCCGCTCACCCCAAAACGTTTGAGCGGGAGCCCGACTCCTACGCCGCCTTGAGGCAAGGCAAGGTCCTGAAGCTCTGGGTCGCCGTCGGCGATCCGGACAACGATTATCCGAACTGCGTCCTGACCAGTCCGGCGAGTTGACCAGGTTGCCGCGCGGCCGGGTGAGCCGCACATGATCCGGCATCGCACACGAGCGGTTTCAGTCGATCGTGTCCCCCTGCCGTAATAAAGGGGATCAGCCCTCGGGAGTGCGAGGGAGGGCCTCGGTGTCGACGGTGGCCATGCTCTCTTCGGAGAGGTAGCGGCGGGGGAAGGCGACCCATTCGTCGTACATTTCGGCCAGCACTGCGGTGGCCAGTCGTAGGACGGCCTCGGGGTTGGGGAAGACCTGGACGACGTCGGTGCGGCGTTTGATCTCGCAGTTGATCCGATCCAGCGGGTTGGTGGATTGGATCTTCTTCCAGTGCTGCTGGGGGAAGTCGGCGACGGCGGTGAGGTCCTCTTTCGCCTCCAGCAGCATGGTTTTGACCTCGGGGAACTGTCTGCCGAGCATGTCGGCGACAGTATCCAGCTGGGCCCGGACTGCCTCAACGGTGGGCTGGGCGACGATGGTGCGGATGGTCGCGGCGACCATCTCCCCGGTGCCCTTTTCGATCAACGAGAAGACGTTGCGCACGAAATGAACCCGGCAGCGCTGCCAGCCGGCACCGAACATGACCTTGCGACCTGCAGGAGGCGCCCCGAGCTGCGGCCGGAACGTGAAAGGCGAGACTGCCCGCGCCGACGTCGGCGAGCAGTCAAGGCTGAACAACAGCCGACCAAAGTTGACGCGCGATCGGTCAGACACCGCCGCCCTCGTCGGCGACGCCGGCTGGCTCCGTCGTTGGTCTCGTCGACGAGGAAGTCCCGATTCGACGACAGCCCGCCGCGGCGCTCGTAGGATGCACGGATGCCTAAGCCGATACGGATGAGCCGCCGCTCGGGGGTTGCCGCGTGGGCGGTGCTGTGCGCGGCCGGCCTCGCCGCCACCGCCGAACTGAACGCCTCCTCGGCACCGGCCCCGCAGCCCGAGAAGCCCGTCAGTGCCGAGTGCGCCGAGCGCATCGCGGACATCGAGACGCAGCTGGCCAAGGCCAAGCAGGAAGACAAGGGAGACGGAATGCTGGTCTTCTCGCGAGTCCAGGTCGGCACCGAGGACGACTGCCGTGACGACCTCCTCAACCACTTCCGTGGCGATCAGTGAGCCGCGCTACCTGGCTCGCCGCGATGGCAGGCCTAACCTTCATCTGTGCCGGGGCAATCATTGCTGCGGCCGCCACGTCGGAACCGAAGCCGCGGCCCACGCCGCCGCGGGTGTACTCCTCCTGCCTGGCGGCAGACACCAAGCCGGTGTCTGCGGACGACGACCCGTGCGACGGCCGCTGAAGAACGTCCGCCGCACGGCAGAGCCCCCAAACCCAAGTCGGCCTCTTGGCCGACGACGCCGCCACCGCAAGAACCGTGGACATCGGTGGCCCACCCAGATGAGGGGGACCATTCGTCACTGACAGTAAATCCAGCCACGGCCACTTGTTTGCCCGTCAGGCGGCCGTGGGCGGGGAGATCTGACCGGCCATCGACCCTGAGGCGTGCTCACCTGTCGACCTGGCCGACATCACCAGTTCAATCTCAGTACTGCCGTCAGGCTGCGGGAGCCTAGGCGGAGCCAATGCCGGCGGCGATGAGCGCGGCGCAGACCATCCGCGGGAGTATTGGAGCGCCGCATTGCTGCGGCCGCCGTCTGGGCCAGCCTCTCCATCGCAGCCGCGCAACGCGAAACCACCGAGCAGTAGCCGCACAGCCCTGGTGCCCCCCGGCCAAGCGCAAGTTGGTCGAGGGGCACCAGGGCGTCACGGTACCCTGCCCGGTCTCCTGTCAGTGATCAGTTGCCGTGGGCACTGATGGACGCAGTGGTCGCGCGTCCGTGCCGTCGGCGTCTGACATGGGAGCGCGGGTGCGCTATTCGCCGGCCGCCGCGTGGAAGATGGTCTTCCCGGATCCGACCTGGTACAAGGCCTTGCCGTCCTTGGTGCCGAGGTAGGTGGCCTTGCCGGTCACGTGATACCTGCCGCCGGCCACGGCGGGCAGGGCGACCGTCGCGGTGACGTTCACCGGGATGTCCACCTTGGTGTTCACGCCGAACCTGGTGCGATGCCAGTCGACCCCGACCTCGCCGCGCTCGGTCCACTGAGTTCCGGAGGCAGCGGTCAGGCCCTTGTCCGCAGGGGTGATGCGCACCGTCTCGGCGCCGGCGGAGGTGACGGTCAGGCCGAGGACGCCCTCGAGGACGCCGTTGACCCCGGCGCCTCCCCAGCCGTGCGAGAAGCTCTCGCTGCTGCTCTGGGAAACCTGGGCGGCGGTGCAGTCGGAGGTCGAGCAGCCGGGGGTCCACTGCTCCCACAGGAAGGTGCCGCCTTCGGAGAGGACCTGGGCCGGGCCGTCGTGGGACGGGTCGGTCAGGATTTTGACCAAGGTGTCCGGGCGGTCCGTGATCCGCAGTGCCTCGAGCAGCGTCCGCAGGGTCATCGGGCCCTGCTGCATGCCCAGTTCGGAGATGCGGTCACCCAAGGCGGTGTACTCGGAGGGGTTCGCGATCCCGTAGGCGACGGGGAAGGACTGTGAGTGCTCGCCGAAGTGATCAATACGGGAGCCTGCCGCGTCCAGGCCGTCGGACCAGGCACCGGTGCCGGCGTCCCTCAGCTGATCGCGCATCGCCTCGGTCAGCTGGTCGGCCCGGTTGTCGTACGTCGTCCGGGTGCCGGTGTCGCCCAGTGCCTCGGCCGCCGTCGCGACCGAACGCAGCGCGCCCACGCCGAGCGCGTTGACGACCGTGCGGTTGACGTTGCCCTTGGTGACGTAGCCGTAGCGCATAGGGGCGGGCCAGTCGATGATGCCGTACTGGTATTCGCCGCTGCCGCCGGGCAGGTCGGCGACCAGTCCACGGCTGTCGACGGCACGCCAGATGTAGTCGGCGACGTTCTTCATCACCGGCAGGGCCTGGCGCAGGAGGTCCTTGTCACCTGTGGTCTGGTAGTAGCGGAGCACCCACTCGGGGAACATCTCGGTGTAGTCGGGGATGTCCCGCTTGGCGTCGCCGTTGGGGTAGACGGAGTTCAGGGCGCCGTTGTTCCAGTAGCGGGCCTGGGAGTTCATGAAGGAGACGATCGCCTGCCGGGTCAGGCTGCGCTCGCCGGACGAAGACATGGTGGCGAACGACTCGTCGATGCTGTCGCCGAGGAACTGACCCTTCTCACGGGTCGGGGTGTCGAGGAAGACGTTCTGCGACGATTGGAGCGCGGAGCGCTGCATCAACTCGAAGACGCCGTCGAGAGTGGCGTCACTGCTGGAGAAGGTGGCCGGATGGGCGGCGTCGGTGTTCTGAACCACGGCGCTGATGTCGTCGGTGGTCAGGTTCTCGCCCGGGTCGCTGATCTGCAGGTAGCGCCAGCCCCAGTAGGTGAAGGGCTGCGCGGTCTGCGCTCCGTCCTTCTCTGTGTAGTAGAAGTGCATGTTGCTGCCCTGCGTGTCCAGCTTCGAGGTACCCGCGCGGGAGTTCTCCACCCAGCTGCCCTTGGCGTGGTCCCGGAGCAGTGCGCCGTCGAGGGTCACCGTGGTGCCGTCCACTGCCTGAACGGTGTGCGTCTCGGGGTCGCCCGCTCCGTACCCGTTCGCGGGAGCGTCGACGGTGATCCGGTCACCGACGTGGACGTTGCCGGCAGCGGCCAGGGTCAAGGTAGTGGCGCCGGCCGAGACGGCCGCGGTCAGCGTGCTGTTGTTCTGCCGGTAGCTGGTGGTGAACGTCAACTGCCGTCCGGCGGCGCCGCCCTGCAGACGCACGGAGGGAACGGCGGAGTAGACCTTGCCGAAGTCGGCGAAGACGGTGCCGTCCGGCAGGTGGAGCAGGGAGACGGGGTGGACGGCCTTCTGTGACAGGTGGGCCTGCAGCGCGGACAGATGCGTGAAGGCGCAGGGTGACGAACCGCCCTCGTACGAGGCGCAGTTGGCCGGGTTCGGGCGGGGGTGCGGGCCGATGGCGGTGGCAGCCGGCCAGCTGTTGTCGTCGTAAGGGGCGGTGCCCCAGCCCGCCATTTCCTTCGTCGCGTCGTAGTACTCGACACGGTCACCGGCGTCGCTGTTGCGGTAGGTGACGGTGTCGACGCTCTGGGGCTCGTAGCGGTGCACCTTCCACGAGCCGTCGGACACCATGAGGTCCCGCGTCCCGTCCTTGTGGTCCACCACCACCTTGACCAGGAGGCCCGAGGGGCCTTCGGAGCCGCTGGGCCCGTTGGCGCGGCCCTGGCACTTGCAGTTCCAGTAGTGCGTGACAACGCCGACGGGCAGCTCCTGGCCCGCCGTGATCCCGTCGAGCTTCGAGACGTCGTAGTACCCCTCGCCCACGTACTCGTAGGAGGAACTGCGCTGCACCACGTGTCCGCCGACGTTCACCTCCCAGTCCCCCATGGAGGCCACATACACGCGCGCGCCGGTCACCGGGCTGCCGCTCGAGACCGTCATGACCTTGCGGGCAGCGGTCCATTCATTGGTGGCGTCGTTGCCGGTCGCGGGGCGGCGGATCCACTGCGCCCCGGACCAGTCGTCGTCCCCGAGGCCGGTGCCGAAGGAAGCGGGGTCGGAGAAAGCCGACCCGGCGCCCGCGTGGTCCCAGGTGCGTACCCGCCAGGTGTAGGAGGTTCCCGCCTTGAGAGCCGATCCGCCGTAAGGTATCCAGCTCTGTACCGAGCTGGACACCTTGCCGCTGTTCCAGAGCTCGGTGCCGTCCCGGTCACGGACGACGACCTGGTAGGCCGACTGGGTCTCACCGCTGTCGATGTCCTGGGGAAGCCAGCCGAACTGCGGTGCGCCGTCCACGGCGAGGGGGTCGACCCGGTCGTTGACGGTGAGTCCGACCGGTGCGGTCGGCGCGTGATTTCCGACGGGCCCGGCGGCGAACGCCTGGGGCACCGTGCTGAACGCGAGTCCCCATGTGAGAGCGAACAGGCCGAAGCGTCTGCAGGTTGCCCGCGGCAATCTCATGACGCGCCTCCATTCGAAAGATTTGAACATTTCAATGCACGTGCGATCGAGTGCCCCGCCGGCGCGCAGTCGGCGCACAAAAAGGCCCGTTACAAGGCGAGGTGACCACCCGATGACTTCCAGGAGAATTTTTGAAACGTATCAATACGTCACGGTGAGGCTATGTAGTGGCCGAGCCACCTGTCAACGGTTGTGCACGGTCGGTCCGTGAGCGCCAACCGTGGCTGATGATTCTCGAGTTGGGGCCTGTCTGAAGTTTCCTGCCGGCGCCGCAGCGGACGACGGGAAACTCCAGACAGGCCCCAGAAGCGGCGCCCCCGGCGCCCAACGGGCGGCGGCCGGACGGCAGCGCCGCCACCACCTCGTCTTCGACGGCAGGGGCAGACGGCTCGACGGCCGCCTGCTCCACAGCTGTCCGGCCGCGCTCGCCGTAGTCGCCAATTGGCGACCGTTCCTCGGCGGTACGGGGTCCGGACAGTTAAAGTGCCCCCGAAGTCAGGCATGAGGGGGATCGCGTTGGAGCGACGGAAGCTGATCGGAATCGGGGCGGGGCTGGCGGTCCTACCCGCCTGGTGGACCCTGCGTCAGGTGGCGAACGGGGCCAAGGGGGACTGGCACACCGACACCGCACCGTTGGAGCGGGCGTTCCCGCGGCTGGGCCCTCTCGCCGACGCCAAGTGGGTGAGCAGCCGTGACAACGACGACCAGAGCATGCCGTCGCCGGAGCTGGTGATCTCGGGCTTCGCCCGGCTGACACCGGGGAAACTTGCCGAGCTGACGGCGGCCCACATCTTTGTCTCCGAGGGGCCGGCCGACGACTTCACCTCGTGGTTCGAGAAGCCACTCAAGGGCGAGGGGCCGGAGAATCCGCAGTGGGTCCGGTCGCACGAGCTCGACCGCGACGGCAGCGGCTACTCCACCAACCTGTGGTTCGACCGTCGCAGCGACACCGTCCGCTTCTGGGCACTCAACCCGTACAGCTAGAACGCGTATCGGGTCGATCAGTTTGTGGGTTTCGCTCTCACGGTCGGAGCAATTCTCAGGACTTGTGGATCGAATCCGGGAGGGACGCGGAGGGCGTACTTTCCCGAATGATCCCGTGATGGTCACCGACTGGGCCCGCGTTCGCGGGTCGGAGAGGCACGCCCGTGCTCAGCGTAGTCACTGACGACGGCTCCACCCAGTCCGGTTCCCTGATCGACGAGATCGTCCACGAGGGCGCCCGCCGGATGCCGGCCGCCGCGCTGGAGGCGGAAGTCAACCAGTACATAGCCGAGTTGGCGGGCCCAAACCATGGATACGGCCGATTGCTCACCGTCCCCACTGCGGCCGAATCATCCTCAACCTACCTCGACTCGGCCGGCGGCCTGATTGCTGCCCGCAGCAGATCCACAACTCTTGACAATCACTCCCCAAAGCCGCTCCGCCGACCTTTCAGTAGATCCCCTGAGCCGGGGTCCCACCAGCGATGAAGCCAAGTTGAGCTGTGTGATGATGCAGGAAGATGACCGGCCCTGGGGAGGGACCGAATGCGTGAGAAGGGCGGGGTCCATCGTGGGCAAGCGTGAGGAGTCCATACCGGACGAAGAGTGGGAGCGCTTCCTTCGTGAAGCCGAGGCGGGGACTCAGGGCGCGCCTGAGGAGCCGTCGGCACGGGCCCGGATGGTGGCACGGCAGCTGCGGGAGGAGACCGGCCGACCGGAGCCATGGCGGAGTCAGCCACCGGCACGGCGGCAAGGAGGCAAGGGCTGGTACGCGGTCGGTCTGCTGGTTGTGGCCGCTCTGCTGGTCGTGGCGCTGGATCCAGGGCGGGTGGCTGGATGGTTCGGAGGCGGGGGCGGTGAGAGTGCGCCGCTCGCCGCGGAGTCGAAACGTCCGGATCAACCGCCGCCGACGGAAGCGGCAGCCCAACTTCCGACCCTGGAGGAGCCGTTCAATGGGTCGCCCGCGGCGCAGTGGGGTGACGGTACGGCTGGGATCGGCCTGCCTGAGCCACGTGCGACCGGCTGGATGAACAAGGGGCAGGTCGCGCAGGCGCTCGAGAAGTCCCGGGACTTCCTCGCCGCGTCCAGTCTGGATCCTGGTGTGCTGCGCGGGGAGCGGCCGAGGAAGGCGATCGCGTTGATCAATCCTCATCAGGAGGATGTCCAGGACTACCTGGCGACCGCCTTCGGCGCGCCCAGCCGGGAGAACGATCCTCTGCTGCTGTTCAGCCGGTTCGAGAAGACGAAGACCCGGCTTGTCGGGGATGTGGTCAAGACACGAGGGCGAATCACATACCGACAAGGTAAACGCGGTGCGGTCGAGGTGACCAACGATGTCACATTCGTATATCCCGTCGTGCGCGCTCCAGCGGGAAGCGACGAAGTCACACGCACAATCGTGCGCCGTGAGGTCGTAATGAGTTGGGACGACCCGGCGAAGGTCGTCATCGAGCCGGATACGTTCTCCCTCGTCTCCTACAAGGTGGACACCACCAACGGCGGCTGCGATAACTTCACCGGCTACTTCACCCCCACGTTCAGCGCAGAGCGCGCGGCCTCGCGCCCGGGAGACGGCCCCGAGGTCGACCCGTACGACCGGAGCACGTCAATGGAAACGCGCATGCGGGAGGCCGGCGATGCGGGGTGCGGGACTGCCACACGGTCGTGAGCGGCATTTTGCAGAGAATCAGAACTGCATGCTCGGGAGCCTCGAGCGTCGCGGGTCGGTGAGCGTCCAACTGCGTGCAAACAACCACGCACACAGCGAACAAGGGCGGACGCCTGTGGACAATCGCACCAGGTAAGAGGCATACCGGCCCTTGGTCGACCGCCCACGCAAGTTGCTTCAGGACGAAGGGCTCCGGCTTCAAGTCCCGGACCGATGAACCAGATCAGAAGGCCCGCGTGTGCACACGCGGGCCTTCTGCTTGCTCCCTTCCGGACGTGGTGGCACGGATCGCCCGGCTCAGCGAGGCGCGTACGCCACACGGTCGAAGGGCCACTCGCGGGTCAGCCAGTCGCTGACGACGCGGTAGAGCTCGGTATCGAGGGAAGCATGGTCCGCCCGGACCCAGGAGCGGACGTCAGTAACACCAGGGGCCTGCCGTGAGCCGTATATGTAGACACAGCCGATGACGTCATCCCCAGGGACCGACAGGACGGTGTAGGTGAAGCCGACGCGCCGGTCGAAGTCCTCCGCGTGCCGGCGCAGGTCGTCGAGGTTGGCCTCCAGGGACATGCCCCCCGGAGGCGGCCAGGAGCGGTCGGCGAAGTCGGGGTTTGCTCGAATGTGGGCAATGCTCGAGGTCCAGGCGGCGTGATCGGCAGCATTGTGCTGAGGGCCGAGGGGCTCCAGGCGGAAGTGGTCGGTGGCAGGCGGATGCGGTACGGCGAAATCCGGAGCCACAAGGGACTGGTCAGGTGAGGTCACCGCGGGAGGTTACCGCCGGGCCCCTACCGATTTCTCACGAATATTGGGAGACAGCACCGATGGCAGTCGTGCCGAACCCTGACATCAACAACGCCGGACAGGCGTGTACTCACGCACGCCGATCCGTCACGAAAAAAGGGCGACGCACCAGAACCAGCCCGCGATCGAACTCCTAAAGCCGAGGTCAGCGCAGGTTCAGCTCCAGCATGCGGGTGGGCGTTTCACCGGGGGAAGGTCCGCCTTGCACGCAGAGGGGCACGCTGTCGCTCCCGTTTCAACTGGGCCAAGAGCGACGCTGCGGTTTCGTCCCTGATCGGCCACTGGCTGTCGTCCCATTCCGGCTCGAAGTAGGGCTCAAGTGCCGCTAGTGTCCTGCGCCAGTAGTTGATCGTTAGTAGTTGCGTGACTTCTGCTGCTGGTGCGTCAGTTCCTCGTCGGGGCCCGAAGCTGGAACCGTTG
>NZ_JBHVEE010000172.1:0-19244 GCF_042802415.1 Streptomyces sp. NPDC057486
TCGAAGAGGTCAACGGCCCGCATCCGTAACTCTTCCCGGCGCCTGCGCTGCTCGGCGGTCAGCCCGCCCCCGTCCGCATACCTCATGCCTCCGGCCTACCAGCCCGGACGTATCGCGTCACCGGTCCCGACACAAATCCAGACCCCGAAACGCTGAAGTCAGTACTCCGCAACGTTGATGTTGTTCGGGGGGTTGAATACGCAGAACTCGTTGCCTTCCGGGTCGGCAACGACGATCCAGCGAAAGCCGTGTTCGCTGAGTTCTTCAGAGAGCTTCGCAGCGCCGAGCCGTTCAAGGCGATTGACCTCGGATACCAGGTCTGCGGTGCCAAAGTCGAGGTCAAGGTGCATGCGGTTCTTGCCCTGCTTGGGTTCTGGGACGTGCTGCAGGAGAAGGGTTGGTGCAGGAGCGGGCCCGACCAGGCTCAGGTAGGGGGGTCCGTGGAAGCCGCGCCGGTAGTCCAGCGGGGCGAGCGCGGCGAGCCAGAAGTTCGCTTGCGCTTCGGTGTCGACACAGTCCAGCGTCACAACGATCTGCATGGCGGAACGGTAGGAGGCTTGGTGCGTCCTGACGATCCATTTTTCGGCAGCACCCGAGGTGGTACTGCCGCTCTTCAGGCCCAAGCATCCTCTGCGAGCTCTTATACCGGCGAGTCCTTCTTCGACCAGTCCTTTCGAGGACCGCTGCGGGTGATCCTCCGAGTCATCAGGGTGATGAGTGCCCAGGTCAGGTGGGCGTCGGAATGTTGTGGAAGACGTTCGTAGTCGCGGACGTTGCGCCGGGCCTTCATGATCCAGCCGAGGGTTCGTTCGACTTTCCAGCGGCGGGGCAGGACGACGAAGCCTTTCGCGCCGCGGGGTCGGGAGACCGTTTTGAGGGTCATGTTGAGGAAGTCTTCGGACCAGTTGACGAGCTGACCGGCGTAGGCAGAGTCGGCCCAGACCTGGGTGATCTGCGGTTGCATGGTGTCCGACCCCACCGACGACACTGCCGCCGCCCCGGTTCTCGGCCTCGGCGACCAGGTCGACGGCAACCGGGCGATCAGTCGCATGTACCCGTGGAACGACCAGCCTGCGTTCCGGACCTGCTACCTGACTGACGCCACGTGGGAACTCGGTGATCTGAAGGGCAACGTCGACGTCGATGACCTGCCGATGGGCAAGTATGAGCATTACTCACGCGGAACTCGGGGACTATTGCTCACCCAACCACCTACGACAGGCGAACTTGATCGAGCGTCACGTGATGACCAAGCCGTGGTGCGCAGCGGAGCGGGGCGCGGGAAAGAAGTCGCGTCGGGGCCGGGATCCCGGCAAACCGTCGCGCGTCGGCCGGGCCCGGCCGACGGCCCGCATGCGCTATAGTTGATCTTGACAGTTCGCCGCAACTTGTGGTGACTGACGCTGCGTTGGTGGTCCAAGGAAAGACGCCCCGCTTCCCGTGGGGAAATGCAGGTGCAAGGCCTGCCCAGCGCTCACTCACGAAGCCCTTCCCTCCATCGGGGAAGGGCTTCGTCATGTTCCCCTGATACGACGTTCGGCGATCACGCCCCGCGCATCGCCTACCTGCTGGCCGGACTGCCCGTCGAAATCCTGGGCCAGCTGCGTTCGGACCGGGTGATGCGCAGGCCGACACCGCCGCGGGTCTACGACCCCAAGGGCGGCCGGCCGCCCAAGCACGGTGACGAGTTCGTCTTCGGCGACCCTGAAACCTGGGGCGTCGAGCACACCGTGACGACCACGGACACCCGCCTCTACGGGAAGGCAACCGCGCAGGCGTGGGACCGGCTGCACCCGCGGCTCACCCGCCGGGCGGCCTGGCTTGACCACGAAGGTCCGCTGCCGATCAACGAAGGCGCCGTCGTCCGTCTGGTCGTGGAGAAGCTGCCCAGCGGCGGGGTGAACAAGCCCGTCTGGCTGTGGTGGTCGGGCACCGGCGCCACCGAGACGGATGTCGACCGCTGCTGGCAGTCCTTCCTACGCCGTTTCGACATCGAGCACACCTTTCGCCTGTTCAAGCAGACGCTCGGGTGGACCAGGCCCCGGCTTCGCAGTTCGGAGGCAGCCGACCGGTGGACCTGGTTGGTGCTCGCCGCCTATGCCCAGCTCCGGCTCGCCCGACCGCTGGCCGGTGACCTCCGGCGCCCCTGGGAGAAGCCGGCCAAGCCGAACAGACTCACCCCCGCCCGAGTCCGACGGGGGTTCAGGAACCTGCGCACGAAGACCGGCACTCCTGCCGGTGCACCGAAACCGTCCCGTCCCGGACCCGGCCGACCGCCGGGCTCAAGGAACCGCTGCCCAGCACCCCGTCATGATGTGGGCCGGATCCTTGCCACCGGTGAGGCCTACAGCCGCCCAACCCACCAACAGGGAACAAAGCCCAGACGCGTTACTGAGGTTGAACTCGGGATGTCGTGTTGCTGATCAGGTGGGTCTGATGGTCAGGCCGGTCTCGGTGAGGCAGCCGTCTATGAGGTGGCTGCGGTACTGGATGTGCCGCAGGCCGCGCCGGACGGTCTGGACAAGGTGTTCTGGGGTGCTGAAAGCGACGTTGGAGAGCCACCCGCGCCGTAGAAGCGACCAGATCCCTTCGACGGGGTTGAGGTCGGGTGCGTAGGGCGGCAGGTAGTAGATGGTCAGCCAGTCCCGGGCTTCGGCGAACTCCCTCAGTCCGGCGGCCTTGTGGACGTTGAGGTTGTCCCAGACCAGCACGATCGGGCCGCCGAGCTGCTGGTGGGCGGCGATCAGCAGGTCGCGGTAGTCGCGCCAGGAGAAGCTCTTGCGCCCGTCACGGTTGCCGTCGTCGCGGCGGGGCCGGTAGATCAGCCGAGAACGGTGGCCGGGTTTGTAGCAGGTCAGCGATCCAGCGCACCTTCGGTGCGCGCCGGGGGCGTGGTAAACCCCGTGGCGCGCGCTGGGGATGCTTCCCTGACGTGGGCCGGTGCTGGTTCGGGATCGTGGTGGGGTTCGTTCCGGCCGAAACCGACTGCTCTGTGATGCCGGTGAGCTCGCAGGTCAGCGTGGTGCTGGGGGCCGTCCACGGGAGGCGTGGCCGGCCTCCGGGCGGTACGGGAGTACGTCAGGCCGCCTTTCTGCGTCAGCCGGCGGCGACGCCGCGGGGTCGTCGAGTCCACCGCGCGGGCCGCGTACGAGCACGGCCACCAGGTCATGCGCGCCACCAACGCGATGGCCGACGCCGACCCCGAGGCGCACGGGGGCGGCGGGATCTTCCCGTGCCTCGGCGAGACGGGCACCACGGCCGAAACCCTGGAGCCGCCGGCCGTTGCCCGGATACGGCAAGGACCAGTGACCTCCGACTGCCGGTCGATCTCCTTGCCTGCTTGATCGTGGCTGTAAGAAGCTGGCGCCTGTCGGTGGGCAACGGCGGGGAGACGAGCGATGACCACGATGAGAAACGGCACCATCCGGGGGGCGGACGGACCGCCGCCGCCGAGGGCGGGAGGGAACCGGTTGGTGGGTGCGGCGCTGATCGTTCTGTCCCTGATCGCCGCGCTGAGCTGCCATTCCATCCTCACCACCTGGCTGCCCGCCGATCGCGCCCTGTACCGGGAGTACAAGGCGGCCGAGACGTGTCCCACCCGCAGGGTGATACCGAGGGCAGAAGACTGCCTGCGGGAGGTCACCTTCACAGTCGAAGGCGCCCGGAAGCACCCCAAGGGCATGCGGGCGACCCTGCTCGGCCCGGAGCCCTTCCCGAGGATGGTCGTGCCGTTCGGCGACCGGGGACCGGTGCTGAGCGGGCTTGAGCGGGGGGACCGGGTCACCGGTACCGTGTGGCGCGGCGTCGTCGTGGTGATCGCCGAGGGGGACGTCCGGCAGAATTCCGCCGACGCCCCTCGCGACGAACCCCAGATGACAGCCGCCTTCGGCACGTTCGCGGGGCTGCTGGCGGCGTTGGCGCTGATGTTCGGTGCGGTGCGTCTGGTCAGGCCGCGCGACCCCGGATTCTTCACCTGGCAGCCGTACGGCAAATGGCTGCTCATCGTCACGGGGGCCAGCTGCGCCGTCGTGGGTCTGTCCACCGTTTGGACGGGCCTCCCGTGGTTGCTCGTACCCACGGTCTGCGGGACGGTCGTCGCGATTACGGCGTGGTTCCTCCACCGAGACCTGCGGCTCGGACGGGTCGGTCGGTAGAACAGCCCGGCCTCCTTATGCATCGCGAAAGCGCGCCGGGGGCGTGGTAAACCCCGTGGCGCGCGCTGGGGATGCTTCTGTCTGCCCCTGACGTGGGCCGGTGCTGGTTCGGGATGCTGGTGGGGTTCGTTCCGGCCGAAACCGATTGCTCTGTGATGCCGGTGAGCTCGCAGGTCAGCGTGGTGCTGGGGGCCGTCCACGGGGACCGTGGAGTGTTGCTGTGAGCACGTGCGTCAGAATTCCTGATTCACCCTGGCCCTCCCCGAACGGCATACCGACAGGGAGGGAGCGGGAGCATGGACGTACTGCACGAACGGTGCGCCGGCCTGGACATCAGCAAGAAGGACGCCAAGGTGTGCGTCCGTACTCCGAGTGCGAAGCGGCGGGGGTCCTTCACGACCGAGACCACGACCTGGGGTTCGACGACGAACGCGGTCCTGACCCTGCTCGACCACCTGCTCGCCGCCGAGGTCACCCTCGTAGTGATCGAGGCGACCTCGGACTACTGGAAACCCTTCTACTACGTGCTGGCCGACAATCTGAACGTGATCCTGGTCAACGCCCGGCAGGTCAAGAACCTGCCCGGCCGCAAGACAGACGTCTCCGACGCCGCCTGGCTGGCCCAGCTTGGCGCCCACGGCCTGGTCCGCCACTCCTTCGTCCCGCCACAGCCGGTGCGGGAACTGCGGGACCTGACCCGGGCCCGCACCACCGCCACCCGGGAACGCTCCCGGGTCGTCCAGCGCCTGGAGAAGCTGCTCGAGGACACCGGCATCAAGCTGTCCGCAGTCGCCACCGACATCATGGGCGTCTCCGGCCGGGCCATGCTCGAGGCCCTCGTCAACGGCGAACGCGACCCTGCGCTTGCCGGATACCTCATCCGTGCTGGTCAGGCCGCATGCTGGTACTCGTGGAGGGTGCCGCCAAGTCGCGCTCGTCGTCGTATGTCCATACGGGCTATCCGGTCCGGGTCCTCGATCGGAGGGGGCAGCAGGTGGAGGGGGCGGGCGTTCGCAAGGCCCTGGTGCGGCCTGTGCTCGTTGTAGAACGTCTCGAACTCGCTCAGCGCGTACAGGAGATGACGCTGATCCCAGATCAACATGCGGTCCAGCAATTCTCGCCGGCAGGTCTGCACCCACCGTTCCATGATCGAGTTCATTCTCAGCATCCGGACGCCGCTGAGCACGACCTCGATACCCTCGTCCTGGAGCACCTCGTCGAACAACCGCGGGAACTTCCCGTCTCGGTCCCTGATCAGATAGCGCGCGCGGCAGCCGGCGCCCTCGAGGTCCATGACAAGATTCCTCGCCGCCTGGACCACCCAGGACGCGGTCGGATGCGCGGTCGCGCCCAGGATCCGGATCCGCCGGTTCGTGTGCTCGATCGCGGCGAACACGTACAAGCGGGCCCCGGACAGGGTGACGGCCTCGAAGAAGTCGCAGGCCAGCAGGGCGTCGGCCTGGGAGCGCAGGAAGTCCGCCCACGTGCTGCAGGCGCGTGCGGGTGCCGGGTTGACTCCGGCCTCCTTCAAGATCTCCCAAACCGTGGATGCCGCCACCGACACCCCGAGCACGAGCAGTTCACCATGCAGGCGCCGATAGCCCCAGCCTGGATTTTCCCTGGCCAGGCGCAGCACCAGCGCTCGGATCGAGCGCACAGTGCGTGGCCGACCCCCGCGCTTTGGCCGGGACTGGGCGGCGTGCCGGCCGGCGATGAGGTTACGGTGCCAGCGCAGCAGCGTGTCCGGCCGTACCAGCAGTCGCGTCCGGCGCAGGACCTCCCGCGGCAGGCCCTGGAGTAACGCGGCCAGGAACGCCCGGTCGCTCGCGTGGAACCGGACCCGCTGCCCGTTCAACTGCCGCTCCAGAACTGCAATCTGATGGCGCAGGGCCAGGATTTCTACATCCTTCTCGCGGCCACTCATCGGCAGCAGCCGCAGCATCGCGAACACGTTCGTCATACCCAGGTACGCCAGTCTCAGCAGCACGACCGACCATCATGCCGTGACCACCACCGACCGCGCGAGAGCGCGGACTCGGGCAACCACTGGCCGACACCCAAAACCACTCCCACCTGCATGGATGAGGTATTCGGCAAGGGCAACGTTTGCACCCACCTCTCTTTGATCGAATTCATCCTCGGCATCCGGACCCCGCTGAGTACAACCTCGATCCCCGCGCCCTTCACGATGGCGTCGAACAGCTCGGGGAACTTGCCGTCCCTGTCCCGGATCATGAACCTTGCCCGACAGCCCGCGTCCGCCAGGTCCATCACGAGATTCTTCGCGGCCTGGACCACCCAGGATGCGGATGGGTGAGCAGCGGCGCCCAGGACGCGGACTCGGCGGTTGGCGTGCTCGATGACGGCAAGCACATACAGCCGCGCTCCGGTCAGAGTGACCGTTTCGAAGAAGTCACAGGCCAACAGGACGTCGGCCTGGAAGCACAGGAACCGCAGAGGTTGTTGCCCGAGGTCGGGGCCCGGCGCGTTGCGGGCCCCGACCGGCACGAGGTCTTGGTTCCTGAACGGCGGTCCCCGCTCAGGCGTGCTGGATCCAGTCCTGGTCCAGGCGGTCGGCCAGGCCGGCGGTGGTGAAGGCGGCCTCCAGCTCGTCGCGGCCCTCGGTGAAGTGGGCCCAGCTGTCGTGGTGGGCCGGGACGACACGGCGGGCGCCGAGGATCCGGGTGGCCTCGGCGGCCTGGGCGCTGTCCAGGACGATCAGTCCGCCGTCGTAGAGCATGGGGAAGCGGGGTGCGCCGGCGAACAGGATGGCGGTGTCCACCGGGGCGAAGCGCTCGGCGATCTCCTTGACGGCGTCGAGGGAGGCGTTGTCGCCGCTGACGTAGACCGTCGGCAGGCCCTGGCCGGTCAGGACGAAGCCGACGACCTGCCCGGAGAGGGGCTCGACCTCCTCGCGCGGGCCGGGGCCGTGGATGGCGGGAACACCGGTGACGGTGATCGTGCCGCCGCCGGGGCGGTCCAGCTCGATCGACTCCCAGTCGGCCAGGCCCTTGGCCTTGTCCCCGAGGCGCTGTCCGCCGCCGGGGGTGGTGAGGGTGAGGGGGACGTCGGCGAGCAGGGCGCGGCCGGAGGTGTCGAGGTTGTCGGCGTGCTCGTCGTGGGAGAGCAGGACCACGTCGATGGGGCCGAGCTCGGCGGGGGTGGCGGTGGAGGGGGCGGTCTTGGTCAGGGTCGGGCCGGGCGAGGGGTAGTCGCCGGGGCCGTCGAAGGTCGGGTCGGTCAGGAAGCGCAGGCCGCCGTACTCGAACAGGGTGGTCGGGCCGCCGAACGTGCGGACCTGGATCTGCTTGGCGTTGTGCTGGGACATGCCCCTCATTCCTCACGGTTTATTTCTATGTTTTCCGTGATGCCAGAGTAGGCAAATGTCACGGAAAAATGCAAGCGATACCATGAGGCCATGAACGAGACCGTGATTACCGACATCACGCAGACCGCCCTGCCCCCGGCTCCGGGTACCGACCGGCACGCCTCCTTGGACTTCGCCGACACCGCCGCGACCCTGCCCGCCGGCCAGAGCTACGACCTGCTCGCCGCCCCCGAATCCGCCATGCACTGGCTCGCCGCCCACGACCTGACCACTCCGGATGTACAGCTGTACGAGGTGTGCGCACAGCGGATGCGCACCCTGCGCGGCCACATCCGCACCCTGCTCGGCGCGCGCATCGACGGCACCACCCCGCCCGAGGAGTCCCTTCGGGCGGTGAACGAGGCACTCACGGCCGTACCCACCGCGCCCCTGCTCGCCTGGGACGGCGCGCAGGGACTGCGCCGCATTCAGGCACACCCCACCGACCAAACCGTGAACCACGCGCTGGCGACCCTCGCCGCCGACGCCGCCGACCTGCTCACCGGTCCCGACGCCGACCTCCTTGCCGCCTGCGGCTCCGCCCCCTGCGACCGTTTCCTCCTGCGCACCCACGGCCGACGCCACTGGTGCTCCACCCGCTGCGGCGACCGCGCCCGCGCCGCCCGCGCCTACGCACGGCGCAACAGCGCCTCGGCGTGACACACCCCACCACAAAACATCACGGGAAATAATTTTCTTTTCCGTGAGTCTCTATCAGGTGATTCCGGAATCAGGACCGACCAAACACGGAGAGGACACCCCGCGATGACCAGCCTGTTTCCACCGATCGAGCCGTACGACAGCGGCATGCTCGACGTCGGCGACGGCAACCTCGTCTACTGGGAAACCTCCGGCAACCCCCACGGCAAGCCCGCGCTCGTCGTCCACGACGGCCCAGGCGCCGGCACCCGGCCCGAGCAACGCCGCTGTTCGACCCCAGGTCCAGGTACTACCGGATCGTCCTGTTCGACCAGCGCGGCAGCGGACGCTCAACCCCCAACGCCGCCAACCCCCGCCAACCCATGCGGCACAGCAAGACCTGGACCCTCGTCAATGACGTCGAACGCCTCCGGCACGTCACCCTGGACGCCACCTACCTGAACCTGTCCGGCACGGACCTGTCGGCTGATCCAGGCTGTGCACTGCTGTGCCCGCCGGTGGCGCGCTGCATCGTGCTGCGCATAGCGGACCTGTACCGGGCGAACCTCGGCTAGTCGGATCTCAGCGGCGCGGTACTCGCGAGGGCTTGTCCGGTGAAGGCCGAGCTGACCGAGACGGTGCTGCGCGATGCGGACCTGTCCAGGGCTGATCTGGCAGTGCCGATCTGTACGGTCGATGCCCGCGGGGCAGCCGCGCACCGGCTGCTCAGCGGGCTGCGCAGCGCCAAGGCTTGGTGGGACCGCAACGAGGTAGAAGCGCATCCCTCTAGCTCGTTTGCGTGCCCTGCTGCCTGACGGGTGCCGCGGTCCAGCTGGCCAGGAGCGGCAGGACGCGGGCGGTGGAGGAGTCGGGCTCGGTCGTGTAGACGATGAGCCGCTGGTCCGGCTCGTGGGGCGCGCAGACGAACTCGATGTTGAAGGACATCGGGCCGGCGGCGGGATGCTGGAGGCGTTTGGTCATGGACGTGTAGTCGCGGACGGCGTGGTCGTCCCACCACCGGGCGACGTCGCTGTCGCTGGTGCGCAGCTCTTCCACGAGCGCCGTGAGGCGGTTGTCATAGGGGCGGCGGGCGATCTCCCGGCGCATTGTGGCGACGGTGGCCGATGCGAAGTCCGCCCAGTTCACGATCCGCTCGCGGGCGACCGGGTCCAGGAACATGAAGCGGACGAGTGACGTCCCCGGCTCCAGTGGCCGGCCCAGCACCTCCGCCAGCAGGGCGTTGCGGGCCAGGATCTCAGCGCGATGGCCGAGGAGCAGCACCGGGACGTGGTCGAGCGTGTTCATCAGCCGCAGCAGCCCGGGATCGGGGCGCTGGAGGGTGTGCGGGGTTGCGGCGCGGTGCCGCGTGGTGGGCGCGGCGAGGTCGCGCAGATGCGCGTGCTCGACCTCGTCCAGACGCAGGGCTCGGGCTAGCGCGTCGAGCACTTCAGTGGAGATGTTGGCTTGGCGTCCTTGTTCGAGCCGACTGTAGTAGTCCGGGCTCAGGCCGGCCAGCACAGCCAACTCCTCGCGCCGCAGCCCCGGCACCCGCCGGGCCCCGGGGAAGGCCTCGATGCCGGCTTGGGAGGGGGTGAGGCGGTCTCGGCGGGAGCGTAGGAACGTCCCGAGCGCGGCGCGGTCGCGTGGCATGGCTCCATGGTAGGCGGCCCGCCGGCGCCCTGGGTGGTCCTGGCGTGCCCAGGTTCGTCCTGACCTGGCCTGATACCCGCGTGCCGCCCTAGAAAGGGATCCATGGCTTCCCTTCACACGAATCACATGAACGACAGCAGCCCCGCCGTCTCCGGCGCCCGGCTGGCCGGCCGCACCGCCGTGATCACCGGCTCGACCAGCGGGATCGGCGCGGCAATAGCACGCACACTGGCCGGCGAGGGCGCACACGTCGTCGTCAGCGGCCGGCAGGCAAGCCGCGGGGCGCGGGTCGTCGAGGAGATCCGGCAGGCCGGCGGTCGCGCCGACTTCGTCATGGCAGACCTGACAGGCAGCTACGAGCAGCTGCGCACCTTCGCAGCACAGGCCACCGACGCGCTCGGCGGACGCGTCGACATCCTGGTCAACAACGCGGGCATCTACCCGGCGACGCTGACCGAGGACCTGCCGGACGCGGACCTCGACGCCATGCTTGCGGTCAACCTCCGCGCCCCCACGTCCTGGTCGCGGCGATGGCGCCGGCCATGGCCGAGCGGGGCAGCGGCGTCATCGTCAACATCGGTTCCTGGATGGGCCGGGTCGGCAGCCCTTATGCGGCGATGTACACCGCGACCAAGGCGGCCGACGAGCAGCTCACCCGCAGCTGGGCCGCGGAGTACGGGCCACGCGGCGTGCGGGTGAACACCGTCGCGCCAGGGGCGACTCTCACGCCGGGCAACGAGGCAGCCCGCGAACTGCTCGACGCACTGACGGCGACCACCCCGGCGGGCGTCGTCGTCCGGCCGGATGACATCGCCAAGGGCGTCCTGTACGTCGCTAGTGACGACGCGGCCATGGTCCATGGCATCACGCTCTACGTAGACGGCGGGATCTCCGCCACCCGGCCGGCCTGACCCCCGGCCAGCCGGGGGGCAGGCCCGTGCCGACCGGTGTACCGGCGGCGTGCAGCACATCGCCCGCCGCGTGGATCCAAAACAAACAGTTTGGTTTGGCTCGTACTGAGAGACAGACCACACCCGAAGGAGCAAGACAATGAGCAACGGCCAGCTCGACCTGGTGTTCCGATTCCGTGTGAAACCCGGCAAGCTCGAGCAGTTCCAGAAGGCGATCGACCACATCCTCCCGATCACGGAGGAGAAGGAGCCGTACGTCCTCGAGTACAACATCTACAAGAACGCCGAGGGCGTCTACACCCAGCACGAGCGGTACGCCGACGAAGACGCCATGTTCCGCCACCTGGAGGCCACCGCCGAGGGGCAGAAGGAGTGGGCCGAGGCCACCGAGGTCGAGGAGGTCAACGTCCTCGGTGACGCGAGCGACCGGTTCTGGGACCTCTTCGGCAGCCCGCGCACTCACGCCTACTCGCCCTTCCGGAACGTCAAGCGCTGACCACCCAGCATCGGGGGGGCGCTTGCATCCCCGAACCGGCGAGCGAAGCAATCACACGATCGTGCAGCCGGGTTGGACGTCGTTCGACACACAAGGGAGACGGCGTCACAGGACCTCCCTGTTCGGCTTGTTCGGACTTCAGCGGTCCCAAGCCGAACAGGAAGCTCCGGAAGCCGCAGCAGAGCAAGGCCCCGGGCTCGCGCGGTAGGGAGCAATAGTCAAGACCTGTGGACCAAGTCCTTAAGAGCTGGTCAGACGTTCGTGGTTGATAGGTGGTCGGGGAGGTCGGTGAGCCGTTCGATACGGAGTACCGTCTCGTCTACCGTCGGCGATGGTCCGCCGGTGACGAAGTCGATACCGCGGTCCAGCCAGATGCCGGTCAGCCCAGCGAGGGCGGCTGCGTTCACGTCGCTGCCCAGCATGTCGCCCACGTTGACCGCCTGCGAGGGGTCCGTCCGCATCCGCCGGCAGGCGGCGGCGTAGGCGACAGGCTTGGCCGCACCGAGCTCGGGCGGGGTCAGAATGGCTTCGAAGTATTCGAGGAGGCCGAAGCGGGCGAGCTTGGCGCGCTGCTGCTCAGGGTCCCCGTTGGTAAGAACAGCCAGACGCGGTCCTTGAGGAAGCCGTTTCAGGGTCTCCAGGCAGGGGTGGACATCGGGATAGCACCGCCAGGACTCCTCGAACACGGTGAGGTAGCGCTCGGCAATCCAGGCGTCCAGAAGGCCGGGATTTTCAGGAACCGGCTCGCCGAGCATCGGCAGGAAGGAACGGAGCCTGCGTCGGTGGTGCTCAGCGAAGGAGCACTGACCGGTCAGGTATTCCCGCATGTGCCGCGCCTCCAACGTCCACCACAACGTCACCAGCTCCTCCGGTGGAGCCGTCGCGTTCGGCGCGGTCTGGACGATCGTTTCCAAGACCGCGCTTCGGTGATCGACCAGGGTGCCGTCCAGATCGAAGAAAACCACATCCGCCATGGGAGGATCATCTCGCAGTGAACCGCGTGCCTCGGCCTCGGATCACTAGGCGGCTGCTGCCTGTTCGTCGGGGCGTTCGACGAGTTGGCCGTTTTCGAAGCGGGCGCCGGACCGGACGAGCGCGACAAGGTGGGGTGCGGTGACCGCCCGCCAGCGGGCCTGGGCCGCCACGGCGAGCTTGAACACCATCGCAAGAGCAGCTGCCGGGCTGCTGGCACCGCGGGTCACCTTCGTCCGGAGTTTCACCGTGCTGAAGGTCGATTCAATGGGATTCGTGGTCCGCAGATGGATCCAGTGCTCGGCGGGGAAATCGTAGAACGCCAGCAGCTCGTCGAGGTCGTCGTTGATCTTCCTGACGGCCTTCGGCCACTTCGCGCCGTAGGTCTTCTCGAACGCGCGGGCCGCCTGCTCGGCATGGTCCCGGTCCTCGGCGTTGTAGATCTCCTGCAGGGCCTTCTTCGCCCCGGGCTGCGCCGACTTCGGCAGGGCGTTCGACACGTTGCGGATCTTGTGAACCCAGCACCTTTGATGCCTGGCCTGCGGAAACACCTCCGCCAGAGCCCGCCACAGGCCCATCGCCCCGTCCCCGACGACCAGTGCCGGATCCTTCATGCCGCGTCGGCGGCAGTCCCGCAGCAGGTCGGCCCACGACTCCGTGGACTCCCGCAGGCCCTCGGCGAGGGCGATCAGTTCCTTGCTGCCGTCCAGGCGCACGCCCATAAGGACCAAGACGCAGGAATGGGCCTGGCCGAGGCGGACCTTGGGATGGACACCGTCGGCCCACACGTAGACGTAGTCGCTGTCGGACAGGTCACGGCGCTGGAAGGCGGCGTGGTCGTCCTGCCACTGCTTGGTCAGCCGGTTGACCGTGGCGGCCGACAGGCCGGCCGAGCTGCCGAGGAACTGCTCGAGCACGGGCACGAAGTCGCCGCCGGACAGGCCGTGCAGGTAGAGGAGAGGCAGGACCTCGCTGATCTTCGGGGACTTGCGGCACCACGGCGGGAGGATCTTCGAGGAGAACCGCTGCCGTTCGCCGGTCGCCTCGTCGACGCGGCGGTCATCCACCCCGCGGAGCACGCACCTCGATCGGGCCGGCGGCCGTGGTCACGGTGCGGGGTCGGTGGTGGCCGTTGCGCACCACCAAGCGGCGGCCTCGTTCATCCCGCTCGGCGGCCAACTCGGCTATGTACTGGTCGACTTCCGCCTCCAGAGCAGCGGCGAGCATCCGCCGGGCGCCTTCCCGCACGATCTCGTCGATCAGGGATCCGGACGACGTGGATCCGTCTTCATTGACTACGCTGAGCACGGGCATACCTTCCTGACCCGCGCGGCAACGCGGGCCCTGACTTGGTGACCATCACAGGATCATCGGGAAGGTACGCCCTCCGGATGCCTTCCCGCGGACGATCCACAAGTCATGAGCATTGCTCTCCTCGGCGAGCTGGACCAGCGCTGTGGTGCGGGCCGGCCGGATGGGGCAAAAGCGGGTGCCTCCCGAACTCGTGAAGATCGACCCGCCCGAGACCGCTCCCGCCGGGAGCGGACCACAGCCGAGCGGCGCAGCACGGGGCTGGCGGCCGGGGCGTGCAGCAGGGCGCTTGCCAGAGCGTCCGGCAGGGCGCATCGCGAGGCGCTTTCCAGGGCGCTTCGCCCTTCCCGCCCTGATGGAGGAACCGGCACGTCAGCGAGCTGGTCAAGGGGGTCACGCCGCGCCGACTACTTCCCTGGAGAGGGGTCTTGCAGGGAAGTCGAGCCCGTACCGACGCTCGCAGCGGTCTTCCAGGTCGCGCCTCCGGTCGCGGTCCTGGTCACAGTTCCGGTCTCGGCTCACGTCGCGCCGGGCCCCGGCCGGCGAACCTGCGGCGCAAGGGCGGCCTCGGCAAGGGCCCTGGCAGCCAGGCCCGCACGATCTGCCCTTCACCACCCGCCTGATCAACCCGCACGGCGACCGGCACCTCGGGCTCAACGACAAGGAGGGCCGCAGGAGTTCCCGCGGCATCGCCGCCCACCACCCCGCCAAAATGCCCACCCCTTCGTGCGGCTATCGCGTACAAAGGGGTGTCGGCGTCGGGAAACGGCTTGCCCACGAGCTCTGACCTGCAGAAGCGGCCGGAATCCGGAAAGAGGGGTTCACACCTGCGGCAGTGGTCCCGGTGCAACCCCGGGTACACCTCTCCAGCCACCTGTGCAGACAACCGTGGGCGCAACCCTCCCCAGCCCCGAACAGGCCCCGACCAGGGCGGCTTACCCAAACCGGCTTGCCCGGACCGCCCGACCATCCTCCAGCGGCAGCTGGGAAGCGTAGCGCGCAAGGACCCGGTCCACGGCCGCCGACAGCCCGCACGTGCGGGCGCGGGGCTTCCACAGTGGCTGATATCCACGGGGCCGCCGGTTCGGCATGACAGCGCCCCCGATCGGTCAGGACGCCTCGGCGTCCCTTCCGCCGCGGACCGTACCGCGGCAACGCCTCCCGGCCGGGACTGTCCGGCTGAACCGCCGTGTCCCGGCCCAGGCCGGTGTCGTTGTCCGGGCGACGCGTGCATGATCCATCCCTCATGGAAACGCGCTGAGGGCCCCTGCCGCGCACGGCCAGGGGCCCTCACCCCCGTGCAAACACCGCCGTTAACGTCAGCGCAGCCAAGCCGGTCGCCGGCCTCCCGGCCGGGCAAGCCCGCCGCACGGTGAGCTTGCCCAGAGTCCTCCTGGGCTTGCCCAACACTCGTGACCAGTCACATGTCCACGGTCGTGACCGGTGACCGGCCGTGCGACCGATCCGACCGCACCCATCGGTCACACCGCACGTCACGGGCTTGCCCGGTCCAGCCCGCTCGACAGTGAAGCCAAAGACCGGCAAAGCTCCAGTGCCGCACCGGAGCTCTGCCCATGACCGACCAAAGCAGACGAGCCGGCTGCGGGCCAACCAGGTGACGAACACCCCGCCCGCTCGCGCGTCACAGCCCAGGAACCCCACCCGGCACCGAGAGTGAGTCAGCAGCGCCCAGACCGACCCTGAAGGGCGCCAGCGTCCTGAAGCTTCCAGAACGGCGCCGTGTCACCGCCCTCCCGGAAGCCACGGCACCCACGGCCGGCAGGCGGGCGACCTTCACCAGCCGCACCGCCGACCGGCCGTGGTTCAGCCCGACTGCGAGATGCCCTGCACGAGCTGGGTCAGGACGCGCAGGGTTCGGGGAGCTCCGGTTCGAGGAACAGGCCGCGGTAGGCGGGCTTCGGCAGCCGCTGCTGCGGCACAGCGGGCCTGGCGAGCTGGCGGGGGAGTTCGGGCATGGGGTGCTCCGTTCATGCGGTGACGCGGTGGATGGGGATCCCAGCGGCGGCCGCACGGCGCATGGCGTCGGCGGTACCGGTGGAGTTCCGGTGATGGAACGCGGCCATGCGGTCGGCTCCGAGGTCGACCATCTGTTGGTTGCGTCGAAGACCGGCGGTGGGGCAGTACTCGCCACGGCGCGGGTTCTAGCGATCATCGCGGAGGCCGAACGGCTGCTCGCCGGTCCCTGGCCACCGCTGGACTGATCTCCTGGACGGTCGGGTTTCAGGCTGCTGAACGACCCGACATTGCTGCTGTACTGCTGAGATACGAGCTTGGTAGCTGAACTCCATCGGGCCGGGCCTCTACACGCGCTTTCAGCGTCGCGGGAGGCAAGCCAGGTCTGGGTGTAGGGCCCGAGGCGGAGCAGCGAGTAGCTGGTGTTGTCGCTGCGGCGGGCTTCAACGTGGACGCCGTAGTGGGCGGGGCCGACGTCATCGGGGAGGGGCAGGTTCGCGGCGGCGTGGGTGAGCATCGCGTAGGCCGGTCCACGACCAGGACGGCAACCACTACTCGGCCGGGCAGGTCCGGGAGGTGCCGTGGGTCGCGATCCCGCCGGTGGTCACGGCGATCCGCGTGCTGGAACGCCTCGTCCCCGAAGGCGGCCTGCTGTTCGACGCGAGCGTCCACACCATTCCCCGCGGCCGCGTCTCCACCGGCAGGGTCTTCGGCTACGAGGCGATGCGCCACCGGATCGAGGACTTCGCGTCTGGGCCTCCCAGCTCGCGGTGCGCCTGGGCCGCGAGCACGAGGTCGTTCCCGACGACCCGCACGGAGCACTCGGGGTGGCACGCTTTCGCCGGTCGCTGGCCTGGCACATCGCACGCCGCCCAGGCGGACTGGTCGCGCTTGCCATCCAATACGGGCACATGCGCACCGCGATGAGCGCCGGATACGCGGCCTGCGGCCGCGGCGGCATTCACGAGCTGCTCGACATCGAGACCGCCCGGGCTACCGCCGACACCCTCACCACCCTCCACGACGACCTCACCGCCGGAACAGGGATCTCAGGGACTGCCGCCCGGCGCGCGATCCACGCCGCCGCCCAGGCCCCCGCCTTCGCCGGGTCCATCCGCACCCACCGCCAAGCCCGGGACATCCTCAGCAACCCAGCCCTGGCCGTCTACGACAACCCGCGCCCGTTCCTGATGTGCGTCTACAACCGCGACCGAGCCATGTGCCACCGCCTGGACGTCGCCGACGCCCCGCGGCTGGATCGCTGCCGGCCGTCCTGCGCGAACGTCGCACGCACCGACCACCACGCCGACCAACTCCTCCAGAACGCCCAGGCCTTGGAGAAGCAGGCCGCCTCCGAGGCGCTGCCCGGCCCGCTCGCCGACCGGCTGTCCCAGCGCGCCGGACAGCTGCGCGCGCTGGCCGACCGCCACGTCCACGAACACATCAACGCCCAGGAGCCGACCACATGAGCCCCGCCGCCGATGAACGCGACCGTATCCAAACCGCGATGGACCGCATCCTCAACGGCCAGCCGGAACACTCCAACGGGGCGTTGACCATCGTCGCGCTCGCGGCGGAGGCACAGGTACCCCGCAACGCCCTCACCCAGCGTCATCCGGATCTGAAGAACGCCTTCTACGACCAGGTCCGTGCCTGCGGCCAGATGCCGCACAGCGAGAAGCGGCTGCGCCAGCAGGTCCGGAAGCTGAAGGAACTGCGGGCCGCCGACGCCGAAGAGATCGCTCAGCTGAGGAGCGACGTAGAAGCACTCGTCGGCGCCCTGCACCAGTCGATCATGGAGAACCGCCTGCTGCGCCAGCAGCTCGCCGACCACACGACCGTCGTCCGCCCGCTGCCCACCCAAGCCACCCGGGTCCGAGACAATGCCCGCCCGCTGCCACCCGGCGTCTTGTAACGGCTGGTCCTTCGTAGTTCCGTTGGTGCCTGGTGGTGGGTGGGCAGGTTGTTTCTGCTGGTCTGCCCAGCGTCGAGGCTAAGCGGTCACGGCACTAGCCCGGCACCGGTCGTCCGCCTCGCAAGCGTCAGCACGTGGACCGGGCCCGCTTCCTGGCTCGGTAGGTGGCCACGTTGTTCCTGTTGCCGCAGCTCTCGTATGAGTGCCAGCGCTGCGTGCGGCTGCGCGTGGTGTCGTAGAAGGCGTGGGCGCAGTCCTCGTTGGCGCAGGCGCGGATGCGCTGCCAGGTGCCATCGGTGATCAGTTCTGCGACTGCGAGGGTGATGCCGCCGATCACGGGATCACCGTCGATCTGCTGCAGTCGCACCTGGCCGGGCGCCGCGAATGTCTGCCTCAGGGTGACCGAGCCGGAGTGCCGCGTAATGCGTGTCCACGCGGCTGCCGTCGCCTGGGGTTCTGATGCCGTGACTGCGTCCAGGAGGGCCGCGCGCAGTTCGCGGACCTGAGTGATGAGGCTTGGCGCCGGCTGCCCTCCTTCGGGCAGGCCGAAGGGGCGCAGGATCTTGCTGGCTGTCCGCGGATTGTCGAGCGTATCGGGAAGCGCCGGGGCGATGCCGTGGGCGCGCGAGTTGAGCAGATCCACGATCGCCGCGGGATTGGCGGGGATCGACTGCGCGACGTCCGGTTCTTCTCTGCTCACACCGACAGGCTAGCACATGGTCTTTTCACGAAAGGGCCTTACAGGGTGGTGGTGGACTGTGCTAGAAAGGGTATGTAAGCGTCTATAGCTAAAGCCCATTACATTCGCCGTGGTCCCTGTCGATCTCGTCGATCGGCGACGCGCGAGGGTCACCGGCTTGCAATGTCTTGCCAGAGGAGAGAGACGATGAGTGAGATCAAGACCCAGTTCCTGACGATCGACGGGTTGTCCATCCGGTACGCGGAGAGCGACGGGCCCCGCGATCACGAGGCTCTGCTCCTGAGTCCGTGGCCGGAGAGCGTGTACGCCTACGACGCGACCTGGTCCCGGCTGGCCAAGCAGGCTCGTCTGATCGCGGTGGACCTGCCGGGGTTCGGGCACTCCCAGCTTCGGGAGGACCTGCTCTCACCCAAGGCGATGGGCGACTTCATCGTGCGCATCGCCGACGCGTTCGGGCTGGCGAAGCCCCACGTGGTGGGCCCGGACATCGGCACCAGCGCGGTGCTGTTCGCTGCGGCCCAGCACCCCGACCGGTTCCGCAGCGCGGTCGTGGGTACCGGCGGGGCGGCCGTCCCGCTGCAGCTGGGCAGCCCCTTGCGAGAGTGGGTGCTCGACGAGGACCTGGCCCCGTACCGGGCCATGGACCCCAAGGCCATCGTGACCGTCGCGGTCGACACCATCGAGGGCTACGAACTGCCGGAGGTCGTGCGTGAGGACTACCTCGCGTCCTACATCGGCCAGCGGTTCGTCGACCAGATGCCCTACGTCCGCGCATATCCCACCGAGCTCCCGCTCCTCGGCGACCTGCTGCCCACCATCGAGACACCGGTCCAGATCATCAACGGCCGCACGGACCCGGTGGTGCCGGTGGCCAACGCCGAGTATCTGCACGAGCGCCTGCCCCACAGCAAGCTCGACGTCATCGACGCAGGCCACTTCATCTGGGAGGAAGCCGCGGACGACTACGCCAGGACCGTCATCGACTGGTGGCAGAAGAACTGACCACCCGCCAGGCGCGCCGCGCATGCGGACGTGGGGGGGGGGGGGCCCCCGGGGGGCCCCCCCCCGGGGGGGGGGGGGGGTGCACCCCCCAGGCCCCCCCCCCCCGCGTGCGGGGCCCCCCCAGCCGCAAATCACCCCAACCCCCACCAATAA
>NZ_JBHVEE010000173.1:0-19189 GCF_042802415.1 Streptomyces sp. NPDC057486
GGGGCCCCGGGGGGCCGCACCCGCGCCCCCGGGGGCACTCCGGACCGTCCCCGACCGTTCCCTGTGTGACGGCCGGGAGGCGGCACCTCCCAGCGGTGGCCGGGGGAGGTACGGTTGCCGTTCCACCAGCGCCAGTTGCCTGTACGAGACGGAGTGGCACCGGATGCAGCATGCAGTGGGGGCCCCGCTGCCGCCGCCACAAGGACCCGGAAACGGACCTGCCGGCTGGACGCACCAGGCCCAGCACCCCGGCCACCCCGGTCCGCCGGGGCCGCCGCCGCCACCACCTCCTCCTCCCGCGCCCCAGGGCCCCGGCTGGACGGGCCCCGCCCCGCACCACGCCCCGGCGCCCGTGTCCCGGGAGACCACCGGGCACATCCAGCTGCCGCCCGGCGGCCCCGTGCCGCTGCCCGCACCACCCGCCGAGCCCGGCACGGGCACGGCGACGCTCGCCGTCCTCCTGATCGGCCCCGCGGGCGCGGGCAAGACGACCGTGGCCAAACTGTGGGCCGGCCGCCGCCGCGTTCCCACCGCCCACGTCAGCCTCGACGACGTCCGTGAATGGGTCCGCTCCGGCTTCGCCGACCCGCAGACCGGGTGGAACGACCACTCGGAAGCCCAGTACCGCCTGGCCCGTCGCACCTGCGGCTTCGCCGCCCGTAATTTCCTGGCCAACGGGATCTCCTGCATCCTCGACGACGCGGTCTTCCCGGACCGCCCCGTCGTGGGCCTGGGCGGCTGGAAGCGTCATGTGGGGCCGGGGCTTCTGCCCGTGGTGCTCCTGCCCGGCCTGGAGGTCGTGCTGGAGCGCAATGCCGCCCGCAGCGGCAACCGCCGCCTCTCGGACGAGGAGGTCGCCCGGATCCACGGACGGATGGCGGGCTGGTACGGCTCGGGGCTGCCGATCATCGACAACTCGACGTACGACGTGGAGACCACGGCTCGCGTCCTCGACGACATACTCGCCCGCTCGATAGCCAGTCCGCCGGCCTGGTGACGCGAGGCCGGCCCCGGTCTCCGGTCGGGTGACGGCAGGCCCCCCGGTCGGATGCGCTGACCGGGCGGACCGGCGCCCCCGCTCGTAGGCTCGTGGCATGTCAGAGGTGTACGCCGTCCGGCGCGGGCTCCTCCGCGACCGGTGCGCCGCCGTCGGATCCGCGGCCGTCCTGGTCTCCCGCCCCGCCAACGTCCGCTATCTCGCGGGCGGAGCGCCCCCGGGTGCCGTGCTGCTGCTCGGCCCCGACGAGGACGTTCTGCTCTGCCCGCGCGCGCCGACCGGCGAACCCGACCCCGGGCACACCGACGACGAGCTGCGGCTGGTCCTGCTGCCCCCCTCCGGCGGCGAAGACCCGGCGGTCGCCGCAGCCGAGCTGGCCACCACCTCCGGCGCGGAATCGCTGGCCGTCGAGGAACACGATCTGACGGTCTCCCGCCACCGAGCCATGGGCTCGGTGGCCCCGCGGCTACGGCTGACCGATCTCGGCACCACGGTCGAGCAGCTGCGCATCGTCAAGGACGAGGAGGAGATCGCCTGTCTGCGGATCGCCGCCGAGATCACCGACCAGGCTCTCGGCGAACTCCTCGAATCGATTCTGGTCGGCCGCACCGAACGGCACCTCGCCCTGGAACTGGAACGGCGGCTGGTGGACCACGGCGCCGACGGCCCCGCCTTCGCCACCTCGGTCGCCACCGGACCCAACTCGGGTCAGGGCCGCCACCGGCCCTCGGACCGGCGCGTGGAGGAGGGAGATTTCCTCTCCGTCTGTCTCGGCGCGAACTATCGTGGCTACCGGTGCGAGATCGGCCGTACATTTGTCATCGGGACCGCGCCGGCCGCCTGGCAGATCGATCTGTACGACCTGGTTTTCGCCGCTCAGCGGGCCGGACGCGAGGCTCTCGTGCCGGGCGCGGCATACCGCGATGTGGACCGCGCGGCCCGGCATCTCCTGGACTCCGCAGGCCACGGAGAGTGCCTCGCACCCTGGACCGGGCACGGTGTGGGACTCGAAATCGACGAGGACCCGCAGCTGGCACCGGCAGCCATGGGTAAACTGGACGCTTGTGTGCCGGTCACCGTCGAACCGGGGGTCCACCTCCCGGGCCGGGGCGGGGTCCGGATCGATGACACGCTCGTCGTGCGCCCCGAGGCGGACGGCGGACCCGAGCTACTCACCATTACGACCAAGGAGCTGCTCGCGCTCTAGCGCGCATCCTTGGCCGTCCACCAGCTTCAGTCCAGGAGATTCCGCAACCGTGGCTTCCACGAACGACCTCAAGAACGGCCTGGTGCTCAAGCTCGACGGAGGCCAGCTCTGGTCCGTCGTCGAGTTCCAGCACGTCAAGCCCGGCAAGGGCCCGGCTTTCGTGCGCACCAAGCTCAAGAACGTGCTCTCCGGCAAGGTCGTCGACAAGACGTTCAACGCCGGCGTGAAGGTCGAGACGGCCACCATTGACCGCCGCGACATGCAGTTCTCGTACATGGACGGCGAGTACTTCGTCTTCATGGACATGGACACGTACGACCAGCTGATGGTCGACCGCAAGGCTGTCGGCGACGCCGCCAACTTCCTCATCGAGGGCTTCACGGCCTCCGTGGCCCAGCACGAGGGCGAGGTGCTCTACGTCGAGCTGCCGGCCGCCGTCGAGCTGACCATCCAGCACACCGACCCGGGCGTGCAGGGTGACCGCTCCACCGGTGGCACCAAGCCCGCCACGCTGGAGACCGGTTACGAGATCGGCGTCCCGCTCTTCATCACCACCGGTGAGAAGATCAAGGTCGACACCCGCACGGGCGACTACCTCGGCCGGGTGAACAGCTAACCGTGGCTGCCCGGAACACGGCCCGCAAGCGCGCCTTCCAGATTCTCTTCGAGGCCGACCAGCGCGGTGAGTCCGTGCAGACGGTCCTCGCGGACTGGGTCCGGCACTCGCGGTCCGACACCCGTCAGCCGCCGGTCACCGAGTACACGATGGAGCTCGTCGAGGGGTACGCGCAGTACGCCGAGCGGATCGACGAGCTCATCGTCACCTACGCCGTGGACTGGGAGATCGACCGCATGCCGGTCGTCGACCGGAACATCCTGCGGCTCGGTGCGTACGAGCTGATCTGGGTGGACGGGACGCCGGACGCGGTGGTCATCGACGAGGCGGTGCAGCTTGCCAAGGAGTTCTCCACGGATGACTCCCCAGCCTTTGTGAACGGGCTGCTCGCCCGGTTCAAGGACCTCAAGCCGAACCTTCGCCGCGAGGCGTAGGCTGCGGCGGCGTTCAGCCCACGAAGGGCCCACGGTCGGGTGACCGTGGGCCCTTCGGCATGGTGCGGGGCCCCTGGGCGGGGCGGGGCGTGGTGCGGGGCCCCGGTCCGGGGCGGGCGTTGCGTGGTGCGGGGCCCCTGGGCGGGGCGTTGTGTGGTGGGGTGCCCCGGTCCGGGGTGGCCGGTTCCGTCCTCAATCGCCGGACGGGCTTGATGGGTGCGTCTGGGCCCTGGTGGGACGGTCGCCTGCTCCGGTGGGTGGTGGTCCGGGGCCTTTCCGGGGTGTCTCCTCGGGCGACGGACGTTCGGCGGGTACGTGGGGGAGCTCGGGTCTTTGTCCGTCGCCCTGCGGGGACTCCCCTGCACGGCCCCGGACCGGCCGTCGTGCGTCAGCGGCCGGTGTGCGCTGCTGTCAGGGCCGCCGGGTGGTGGGCGCGGGTGATGCCCGGGTGGGGCCGTGCAGGGGGGTCCCCGCAGGGGCTGGCGTACGTGCCGGGTTCGTCCGTGTTGCGGGCTTCCGCGCCAGTCCTGAGGAGACGCCCCGGAGGGGCCCCGCCCGCCCCACCACCGCACAGTGCGGCGGCGCCCCCGGGACACGGCGCCGAAAATCCAGCCCGTCCGGCGATTGAGGACGGAACCCCGCGCCCCGGACCCGGGTGCGAAAACCGCACCGCCCCCGCGGTGCCCCGCACCGCCCCCCGGACCGGGGTAGAAAAAACGCCGGGCTGCAGGGCCCGAAAAGGCGCCTGGCAACCCGGCGGTACGTTTCTGCTGGCCGGGGCTTCAGCCCCGGACGTCAGCCTTCCTCGTGGGCAACGGCGCGACGCGCGTCCGCGTCCAGCACGCCCCAGCTGATCAACTGTTCCGTGAGCACGGACGGCGACTGGTCGTAGATCACGGCCAGCGTGCGCAGGTCGTCCTGGCGGATCGAGAGCACCTTGCCGTTGTAGTCACCGCGCTGGCTCTGGATCGTCGCGGCGTAGCGCTGCAGCGGTCCGGCCTTCTCCGGCGGGACGTGGGCGAGCCGCTCCAGGTCCAGGACGAGCTTCGGCGGCGGCTCTGCGGCCCCGCCCGGCGTCGTACCGGGCAGAAGCTCCTGCACCGGGACCCCGTAGAAGTCCGCCAGCTCGGCGAGGCGCTGTACGGTGACGGCGCGGTCGCCACGCTCGTACGAACCGACCACGACGGCCTTCCAGCGGCCCTGGGACTTCTCCTCCACGCCATGGAGGGAGAGGCCCTGCTGGGTGCGGATGGCACGGAGCTTGGCCCCGAGCTGTTTTGCGTATTCGCTGGACATAAGGCTCCCCGGACGAAGTCTGGTAACTCACTGTGAGGTTACGCAGCGTTACTTGGATGCGTCAAGCCGAATGGTCCGGACCGGCACCTCCCGGGGGTGCGACCAGGGGCTGGTACAAGCCCTGGTAACGTTGATGACGCAATTTCGACGTCCTTTAAGGTCCGTCCAGTGAGGCGGAGAAGGAGGTCCGTTTCTTATGGACGCACAGCACGAAGCCACCGGCAATGCGGCACGCCCCGTTCTGGAGGCTCCCGACATTGCCCGAGTACTGACCCGCATCGCCCACGAGATCGTCGAACGCGCCAAGGGCGCCGACGACGTGGTCCTGCTCGGCATCCCGACCCGAGGTGTCTTTCTCGCCCGTCGGCTCGCCGACAAGCTCCAGGAGATCACCGGCCGGAAGATGCCGGTCGGCTCCCTCGACATCACCATGTACCGCGACGACCTGCGGCTGCGCCCGGCGCGCGCCCTGGCCCGCACCGAGATCCCCGGCGAGGGCATCGAGGGCCGCCTGGTCGTCCTGGTGGACGATGTTCTCTTCTCCGGCCGCACGATCCGCGCCGCGCTCGACGCGCTCGGCGACATCGGCCGGCCCCGCGCGGTGCAGCTTGCGGTCCTCGTCGACCGAGGCCACCGCGAGCTCCCGATCCGTGCCGACTACGTCGGCAAGAACCTCCCCACGTCGCTGCGGGAGACGGTCAAGGTCCAGCTCGCCGAGGAGGACGGCCGTGACGCCGTACTGCTCGGTGTCCAGCAGACCGTCCCGGCGGGCGAGCAGTAGCTGCACCCATTCCGTACGACGCACCGGTCGTACGACAGCTTCCGCGCGCCCGCATGCCTGAACTCTCCAGGAGAACACCCAGATGAAGCGTCACCTCATCTCGGCCGCCGACCTCACCCGCGACGACGCCGTCCTGATCCTCGACACCGCCGAGGAGATGGCCCGGGTAGCGGACCGGCCGATCAAGAAACTCCCGACCCTGCGCGGCCGTACCGTCGTCAACCTCTTCTTCGAGGACTCGACGCGCACCCGCATCTCCTTCGAGGCCGCCGCCAAGCGCCTCTCCGCCGATGTCATCAACTTCTCCGCGAAGGGCTCGTCGGTCTCCAAGGGCGAGTCGCTCAAGGACACCGCGCTGACCCTGGAGGCGATGGGCGCCGACGCCGTCGTCATCCGGCACGGTGCATCCGGCGCCCCGTACCGCCTCGCGACGTCCGGCTGGATCGACGGAGCCGTCGTCAACGCCGGTGACGGCACCCATGAGCACCCCACCCAGGCGTTGCTCGACGCGTTCACCATGCGTCGTCGGCTGGTCGGCGCCGACGCCGGCCTGGGCCGGGACCTGGACGGACGGCGGATCACCATCGTCGGCGACATCCTGCACAGCCGGGTGGCCCGCTCCAATGTCCACCTGCTGCACACGCTCGGCGCCCATGTCACCCTGGTGGCCCCGCCGACCCTCGTGCCGGTGGGTGTGGAGCAGTGGCCCTGCGAGGTCAGCTACAGCCTCGACGAGGTGCTGCCGAAGTCCGACGCGGTGATGATGCTGCGTGTGCAGCGCGAACGGATGAACGCCGCGTACTTCCCGACCGAGCGCGAGTACTCCCGCCGCTACGGCCTGGACGGCGATCGCATGGCGAGGATGCCGGAGCACGCCATTGTCATGCACCCCGGCCCGATGGTCCGCGGCATGGAGATCACCGCCGAGGTCGCCGACTCCGACCGCTGCACGGCCGTCGAGCAGGTCGCCAACGGTGTCTCCATCCGGATGGCGGTGCTCTATCTGCTGCTGGGTGGGTCCGAGCCCGCCACCACCCTTGATCGAAGCGCTGCGCGCCCCGCTGATTCCGAGGAGAACAAGTAATCATGAGCAAGATCCTTATCCGCGGCGCGAAGGTACTCGGCGGCGAGCCCCAGGACGTCCTGATCGACGGCGAGACCATTGCCGCCACCGCCCGGCAGGGCGAAATCGACTGGAGTGGTGTCGGTATCGATGCCGGCGACGCGACCGTCGTCGAAGCCGAGGGGCAGGTTCTGCTGCCCGGTCTGGTCGACCTGCACACCCATTTGCGTGAGCCCGGGCGCGAGGACTCCGAGACCGTTCTCACCGGCACCAAGGCGGCGGCGGTCGGTGGCTTCACCGCCGTGCACGCCATGGCCAACACCTTCCCGGTCGCCGACACCGCCGGTGTCGTGGAGCAGGTCTGGCGGCTCGGCAAGGAGTCCGGCTACTGCGACGTGCAGCCGATCGGCGCCGTCACCGTCGGGCTGGAGGGCAAGCAGCTCGCCGAGCTCGGCGCCATGCACGATTCGGCCGCTGGAGTGAAAGTCTTCTCCGACGACGGCAAGTGCGTCGACGACGCGGTGATCATGCGGCGCGCGCTGGAGTACGTGAAGGCGTTCGACGGTGTCGTCGCCCAGCACGCCCAGGAGCCCCGCCTGACCGAGGGCGCCCAGATGAACGAGGGCATCGTCTCGGCCGAACTCGGTCTCGGAGGATGGCCGGCCGTCGCCGAGGAGTCGATCATCGCCCGCGACGTTCTCCTCGCCGCCCACGTCGGCTCCCGGGTGCACATCTGCCACCTGTCGACCGCCGGCTCGGTGGAGATCGTCCGCTGGGCCAAGTCCAAGGGCTGGAACGTGACCGCCGAGGTCACCCCGCACCACCTGCTCCTCACCGACGAGCTCGTACGGTCGTACAACCCGGTCTACAAGGTGAACCCGCCGCTGCGCACCGAGGCCGACGTGCTGGCCCTGCGCGAGGCGCTCGCCGACGGCACGATCGACTGCGTCGCCACCGACCACGCCCCGCACCCGCACGAGGACAAGGACTGCGAGTGGGCCGCGGCCGCCATGGGCATGGTGGGTCTGGAGACCGCGCTCTCCGTCGTCCAGCAGACGATGGTCGAGACGGGACTCCTCGACTGGGCGGGCGTCGCCGACCGGATGTCGTTCCGCCCGGCCGCCATCGGCCGGCTCGACGGACACGGCCGCCCCGTCTCGGCCGGTGAGCCTGCCAACCTCACGCTGGTCGATCCGGCATACCGTGGAGTCGTGGACCCCGCGGGCTTCGCCTCCCGCAGCCGCAACACCCCGTACGAGGGGCGCGAGCTGCCGGGGCGCGTCACCCATACGTTCCTGCGGGGCCGTGCCACGGTCGTCGACGGGAAGCTCGCGTGACATCACTGACCCCCCTGTACCAGCTGGCCGCCGAGCAGAAGTCGGCGGACGTGACCGACTGGTCCGCCCGCATCAGCTGGGTGATCGGACTGATCGTCTTCATCGCCTTCATCTACTGGCTGATGCGCCAGGGGTGGAAGTGGCGGGGGAGCCTGCAGTCCGATCTGCCGGAGCTGCCCGCCACGCCGGAGGGGTACGCCGACGGCGAGCCGCTGCTGACGATGACCGGCCGTTACCACGCCTCGACGACCGCCGGGCAGTGGCTCGACCGGATCGTCGCCCATGGCCTCGGTACCCGCAGCCGCGTGGAGCTCACGCTGACCGAGCAGGGACTCGACGTCGTACGCCCCGGAGCAGCCGACTTCTTCGTCCCGGCCGCGCAGCTGCGTGACGCCCGGCTCGACAAGGGCATCGCGGGCAAGGTCCTCCCGGAGGGCGGCCTGCTGATCATCACCTGGGCGCTCGGCGACAAGCTGATCGACTCCGGATTCCGCTCCGACCGCTCGGCCGAACACCCGGCCTGGGTCGACGCCATTCACCACCTCACCAGCACTACGGAAGGCACCGCACGATGACCATCTCCACCCGGGGAGCCGCCAAAGCTCCCGCCGTACTCGTCCTGGAGGACGGCCGCGCCTTCCGCGGCCGCGCCTACGGGGCCGTGGGGGAGACCTTCGGCGAGGCGGTGTTCTCCACCGGCATGACCGGCTACCAGGAGACCCTGACCGACCCCTCGTACCACCGCCAGGTCGTCGTGATGACCGCCCCGCACGTCGGCAACACCGGGGTGAACGACGAGGACCCCGAGTCCCAGCGGATCTGGGTCTCCGGCTACGTGGTGCGCGACCCCGCCCGGGTGCCGTCCAACTGGCGCTCGCAGCGTTCGCTCGACGAGGAGCTGGAGCGCCAGGGCGTCGTCGGCATCAGCGGCATCGACACCCGCGCCCTCACCCGCCACCTGCGCGAGCGCGGCGCCATGCGCGTCGGCATCTTCTCCGGCGACGCGGTCGCCGACGAGGCCACGCTGCTGGCCCGGGTGCTGGAAGCCCCGGAGATGGTGGGCGCCGACCTCTCCGCCGAGGTCGCGACCAAGGAGACGTACGTCGTCCCCGCGATCGGCACCAAGAAGTTCACCGTCGCCGCGATCGACCTCGGTATCAAGGGCATGACCCCGCACCGGATGGCCGAGCGCGGCATCGAGGTGCACGTCCTGCCCGCCACTGCCACCCTCGACGAGGTGTACGCGGTCCGGCCCGACGGAGTCTTCTTCTCCAACGGCCCCGGCGACCCGGCCACCGCCGACCATCCGGTCTCCGTCATGCAGGGCGTCCTGGAGCGGAAGACGCCGCTCTTCGGCATCTGCTTCGGCAACCAGATCCTGGGCCGCGCCCTCGGCTTCGGCACCTACAAGCTGAAGTACGGCCACCGCGGCATCAACCAGCCGGTGCAGGACCGCACGACCGGCAAGGTCGAGGTCACCGCGCACAACCACGGCTTCGCCGTCGACGCCCCGCTGGACAAGGTGTCGGAAACGAAGTTCGGCCGCGCCGAGGTCTCCCACGTCTGCCTGAACGACCAGGTCGTCGAGGGGCTGCAGCTCCTCGACCAGCCGGCCTTCAGCGTCCAGTACCACCCCGAAGCGGCCGCGGGCCCGCACGACGCCGCGTACCTCTTCGACCGCTTCGTTTCCCTGATGGAGGGCCAGCGTGCCTAAGCGCTCCGATATCCAGTCCGTCCTGGTCATCGGCTCCGGCCCGATCGTCATCGGTCAGGCCGCCGAGTTCGACTACTCCGGCACCCAGGCCTGCCGCGTTCTCAAGGCCGAGGGCCTGCGCGTCATCCTGGTGAACTCCAACCCGGCGACGATCATGACCGATCCGGAGATCGCCGACGCCACGTACGTCGAGCCGATCACCCCCGAGTTCGTCGAGAAGATCATCGCCAAGGAGCGCCCCGACGCGCTGCTCCCGACGCTGGGCGGCCAGACCGCGCTCAACACCGCGATCTCCATGCACGAGAACGGTGTCCTGGAGAAGTACGGCGTCGAGCTCATCGGCGCCAATGTCGAAGCCATCAACAAGGGCGAGGACCGCGACCTCTTCAAGGGCGTCGTCGAGGCCGTCAACGCGAAGATCGGCCACGGCGAGTCCGCCCGCTCGGTCATCTGCCACACGATGGACGACGTGATCCGGGGCGTGGACACGCTCGGCGGCTACCCCGTCGTCGTCCGCCCCTCCTTCACGATGGGCGGCGCCGGTTCCGGCTTCGCGCACGACGAGGAGGAGCTGCGCCGGATCGCCGGTCAGGGTCTCACGCTCTCCCCGACCACCGAGGTGCTCCTGGAGGAGTCCATCCTCGGCTGGAAGGAGTACGAGCTGGAGCTGATGCGCGACAAGCACGACAACGTCGTGGTCGTCTGCTCCATCGAGAACTTCGACCCGATGGGCGTCCACACGGGTGACTCGATCACCGTCGCCCCGGCGATGACGCTCACCGACCGCGAGTACCAGCGGCTGCGCGACATCGGCATCGCGATCATCCGCGAGGTCGGCGTCGACACCGGCGGCTGCAACATCCAGTTCGCCATCGACCCGACCGACGGCCGGGTCATCGTGATCGAGATGAACCCGCGCGTCTCCCGCTCCTCGGCACTGGCGTCGAAGGCCACCGGCTTCCCGATCGCCAAGATCGCCGCCAAGCTGGCCGTCGGCTACACGCTCGACGAGATCCCCAACGACATCACCGAGAAGACCCCGGCCTCCTTCGAGCCGACGCTCGACTACGTCGTCGTCAAGGCCCCGCGGTTCGCCTTCGAGAAGTTCCCGTCCGCCGACTCGACCCTCACCACCACCATGAAGTCGGTGGGCGAGGCCATGGCGATCGGCCGCAACTTCACCGAGGCGCTCCAGAAGGCGCTGCGCTCCCTGGAGAAGAAGGGCTCGCAGTTCGCCTTCACCGGTGAGCCCGGCGACAAGGCCGAGCTGCTGGCCGAGGCGGTCCGCCCGACCGACGGCCGGATCAACACGGTGATGCAGGCGATCCGGGCCGGCGCCACGCCGGAAGAAGTCTTCGACGCCACGAGGATCGACCCCTGGTTCGTCGACCAGCTCTTCCTGATCAAGGAGATCGCCGACGAGCTGGCCGCCGCCGACAAGCTCGGTCCCGAGCTGCTCGCCGAGGCCAAGCGGCACGGATTCTCCGATGTCCAGATCGCCGAGATCCGCGGTCTGCGCGAGGACGTCGTCCGTGAGGTGCGGCACGCGCTCGGCATTCGCCCCGTCTACAAGACGGTCGACACCTGCGCCGCCGAGTTCGCCGCGAAGACGCCGTACTTCTACTCCTCGTACGACGAGGAGAGCGAGGTCGCGACCCGCACCAAGCCCGCGGTGATCATCCTCGGCTCGGGCCCCAACCGCATCGGTCAGGGCATCGAGTTCGACTACTCCTGCGTCCACGCCTCCTTCGCGCTGAGCGACGCGGGCTACGAGACCGTGATGGTCAACTGCAACCCGGAGACCGTCTCCACCGACTACGACACCTCCGACCGCCTGTACTTCGAGCCGCTGACGCTCGAGGACGTGCTGGAGATCGTGCACGCCGAGTCCCTCGCGGGCCCGATCGCCGGTGTCATCGTCCAGCTCGGCGGCCAGACCCCGCTGGGTCTGTCGCAGGCGCTCAAGGACAACGGGGTGCCGGTCGTCGGCACCTCCCCTGAGGCGATCCACGCCGCCGAGGACCGCGGCGCGTTCGGCCGCGTCCTGGCCGAGGCCGGACTCCCGGCCCCGAAGCACGGCACCGCCACCACGTTCGCCGAGGCCAAGGGCATCGCCGACGAGATCGGTTACCCCGTCCTCGTACGCCCGTCGTACGTGCTCGGCGGACGCGGCATGGAGATCGTGTACGACGAGACGCGGCTGTCCTCGTACATCGCCGAGTCCACCGAGATCAGCCCCACCCGGCCGGTCCTGGTCGACCGCTTCCTCGACGACGCCATCGAGATCGACGTCGACGCGCTCTACGACGGCACCGAGCTCTACCTCGGCGGTGTCATGGAGCACATCGAGGAGGCCGGCATCCACTCCGGTGACTCCGCCTGTGCGCTGCCCCCGATCACCCTCGGCGGCTACGACATCAAGCGGCTGCGCGCCTCCACCGAGGGCATCGCCAAGGGCGTCGGCGTCCGTGGGCTGATCAACATCCAGTTCGCGCTCTCCGGCGACATCCTGTACGTCCTGGAGGCCAACCCGCGCGCCTCCCGCACCGTCCCCTTCACGTCGAAGGCGACCGCGGTGCCGCTCGCCAAGGCCGCCGCGCGCATCTCGCTGGGCGCGACCGTCGCCGAGCTCCGCGAGGAGGGCCTGCTGCCGAGGAACGGCGACGGCGGCACCCTGCCGCTCGACGCGCCGATCTCCGTCAAGGAGGCCGTCATGCCGTGGTCGCGGTTCCGCGACATCCACGGCCGCGGCGTCGACACGGTCCTGGGCCCGGAGATGCGCTCCACGGGTGAGGTCATGGGCATCGACTCGGTCTTCGGCACGGCGTACGCCAAGTCGCAGGCCGGCGCCTACGGCCCGCTGCCCACCAAGGGCCGTGCCTTCATCTCCGTCGCCAACCGCGACAAGCGCTCGATGATCTTCCCGGCCCGCGAGCTGGTCGCCCACGGCTTCGAGCTGATGGCCACCTCCGGCACCGCCGAGGTCCTCAAGCGCAACGGCATCAACGCCACCGTCGTGCGCAAGCAGTCCGAGGGCGAGGGCCCGAACGGCGAGAAGACCATCGTCCAGCTCATCCACGACGGTGAGGTCGACCTGATCGTCAACACGCCGTACGGGACGGGCGGCCGCCTCGACGGCTACGAGATCCGTACCGCGGCCGTGGCCCGCGCGGTGCCGTGCCTGACCACGGTCCAGGCGCTCGCCGCCGCTGTCCAGGGCATCGACGCGCTCACCCACGGAGACGTCGGCGTACGTTCCCTCCAGGAACACGCGGAACATCTGACCGCGGCCCGCGACTAGGCAGCCCAGCAGGGGGACACCGGAAACGGTGTCCCCCTCTCTGTGAGGACACTCCCATGTACAAGTTCTTCTTCCGGCTGGTCTTCAAGCGGATGGACCCGGAGCAGGCCCATTACCTGGCCTTCCGGTGGATCCGCCTCGCGGCCCGCACCCCGGTCCTGCGCACCTTCGTCGCCGCGGCGCTCGCCCCCCGCCACAAGGAGCTGCGCACCGAGGCCCTCGGCCTGCGCATGCACGGCCCGTTCGGTCTTGCCGCGGGCTTCGACAAGAACGCCGTCGCGATCGACGGCATGTCGATGCTCGGTTTCGACCACATCGAGATCGGTACGGTCACCGGCGAGCCGCAGCCCGGCAACCCCAAGAAGCGTCTCTTCCGCCTCGTGGCGGACCGGGCGCTGATCAACCGCATGGGGTTCAACAACGAGGGCTCCGCGGCCGTGGCCGAGCGCCTGGCCGCCCGTAACCCCGTTTTCCGGACGACGGTCGGTGTCAACATCGGCAAGACCAAGGTCGTGCCGGAGACCGAGGCCGTCGGCGACTACGTGAAGTCCACCGAGCGGCTGGCCCGCCACGCCGACTACCTCGTCGTCAACGTCTCCTCGCCCAACACGCCCGGTCTGCGCAACCTCCAGGCCACCGAGGCGCTGCGCCCGCTGCTCACCGCCGTGCGCGAGGCGGCCGACCGGACCGTCACCGACCGCCGGGTGCCGCTCCTCGTCAAGATCGCCCCCGACCTCGCCGACGAGGACGTCGACGCGGTCGCCGACCTCGCGGTCGAACTCGGCCTGGACGGCATCATCGCGACCAACACCACCATCGCCCGCGACGGCCTCGGGCTGAAGTCCTCGCCGTCGCTCGTCGAGGAGACCGGCGGACTCTCCGGGGCGCCCCTCAAGGCGCGCTCCCTGGAGGTCCTGCGGCGCCTCTACACGCGGGTCGGCGACGAGATCACCCTGGTGGGCGTCGGCGGCATCGAGACCGCCGAGGACGCCTGGCAGCGCATCCTCGCCGGCGCCACCCTCGTCCAGGGCTACAGCGCCTTCATCTACGAGGGTCCGTTCTACGCCCGCGCGATCCACAAGGGCCTGGCCGCCCGCCTCGCCACCTCCCCGTACGCCACCCTCGCCGAGGCCGTCGGCGCCGAGACCCGGAAGGCCACGAAGTGACTTGCGAACCCTTCGGCGCACGACTGCGCCGCGCCATGGACATCCGCGGGCCGCTCTGCGTCGGCATCGACCCGCATGCCTCGCTGCTCACCTCCTGGGGTCTCAACGACGACATCGCGGGCCTGGAGCGCTTCACGCGCACCGTCGTCGAGGCGCTGGCCGACCGGGTGGCCGTCCTCAAGCCGCAGTCTGCGTTCTTCGAGCGGTTCGGGTCGCGCGGCATCGCCGTCCTGGAGAAGGGCGTCGAGGAGGCGCGGGCGGCCGGCGCACTCGTCCTGATGGACGCCAAGCGCGGTGACATCGGCTCCACCATGGGCGCCTACGCGGCGACCTATCTGGACAAGGACTCGCCGCTGTTCTCCGACGCCCTCACCGTTTCGCCGTACCTCGGCTTCGGCTCGCTGCGTCCGGCGCTCGACGCGGCCGTCCTCTCCGGTGCGGGCGTCTTCGTCCTCGGACTCACGTCCAACCCCGAGGGCGCCGAGGTGCAGCGCGCCACCGCCGCGGACGGCCGGTCGCTGGCCCAGGTGATGCTCGACCACGTGGCCGCCGAGAACGAGGGCGCCGAGCCGCTCGGCTCGGTCGGCGTCGTGATCGGCGCCACGCTCGGCGACGCGGGCGTGGATCTGGCGGTCAACGGACCGCTGCTGGCCCCCGGCATCGGCGCCCAGGGCGCCACCCCCGCCGATCTGCCGGGTGTCTTCGGTGCCGCGGTGGGCAACGTGCTGCCGAGCGTGAGCCGGGGCGTGCTGCGCCACGGACCGGACGCGTCAGGGCTGCGCGAAGCCGCCGAACGGCTCACGGATGAGGTCCGTGCAGCCGTTCAGGAAAGCTGACCATGCCATGTAACAGCGTGTTGACGGAATCATGACCTGAAAACGCGGTTGTTATGTCTGAAATGTCCTGGTCGGCTCAGGCTGACCAGGACTTTTCGTCTGTTCTCGCTGACTCCGGCGGCCTTGGCCGCTAGTCTCCGTCGAGAGCCAACGTGCACAGGTTGTTCGTTGCTCACCAGGTGTGGGCCGATTAGGTTCCTCACCGGTCCGTATCCGACAGATCGACATCCGAGGTGACGTAGGCGTGGCTCTTCCGCCCCTTACCCCTGAACAGCGCGCAGCCGCGCTCGAAAAGGCCGCCGCGGCTCGCCGGGAGCGGGCCGAGGTCAAGAATCGACTCAAGCACTCCGGCGCCTCGCTCCACGAGGTCATCAAGCAGGGCCAGGAGAACGACGTCATCGGCAAGATGAAGGTCTCCGCCCTTCTGGAGTCCCTGCCCGGCGTGGGCAAGGTCCGCGCCAAGCAGATCATGGAGCGGCTCGGGATCTCCGAGAGCCGCCGTGTGCGGGGTCTCGGCTCCAACCAGATCGCTTCCTTGGAGCGAGAGTTCGGCGGCTCCGCCGCCTGACGTGCTCAGGCACCCCTGAGAACGGGGATAATCGCTCCATGGCTGCAACATCCCGGGGGACGTCCCCCGTACCCCCGGACGTACGTCCGCGGCTGACCGTGCTCTCCGGCCCCTCCGGAGTCGGCAAGAGCACGGTCGTCGCTCACATGCGCAAGGTGCACCCCGAGGTCTGGCTCTCGGTGTCGGCGACGACCCGCAAGCCGCGCCCCGGGGAGCGCAACGGTGTCCACTACTTCTTCGTGGACAACGACGAGTTCGACAAGCTGATCGCCAACGGCGAACTGCTGGAGTGGGCCGAATTCGCCGGCAACCGGTACGGCACACCGCGCCGCGCCGTGCTCGAACGTCTCGACGCGGGCGAGCCGGTCCTCCTGGAGATCGATCTTCAGGGGGCCCGGCTGGTCCGCCAGTCGATGTCCGACGCACGGCTGGTCTTCCTCGCCCCGCCGAGCTGGGACGAGCTGGTGCGCCGGCTCACCGGCCGCGGGACCGAGGCGCCCGAGGTGATCGAGCGTCGGCTTTCCGCCGCCAAGGTCGAGCTCGCCGCCGAATCCGAGTTCGATACGACGCTGGTCAACACCTCCGTCGAGGACGTATCACGTGAGCTGCTAGCCTTGATGCTTCAGGCTTCCGCCCGCCGTGACAGCAGCGCCTGAACCAGCCGAACCGGAGCACCACCCCGGCGGAATCCGCAGAATCAAAGTTTTCTTTGATCTTTACCCCCTTCGGAAGGCAGAGAGTGTCCTCTTCCATCACCACGCCCGAGGGCATCATCAACCCGCCGATTGATGAGCTCCTTGAGGCCACCGACTCGAAGTACAGCCTTGTGATCTACGCCGCCAAGCGCGCGCGTCAGATCAACGCGTACTACTCGCAGCTCGGCGAGGGCCTTCTCGAGTACGTCGGTCCGCTCGTCGACACCCACGTGCACGAGAAGCCGCTCTCGATCTCGCTCCGCGAGATCAACGCGGGCCTGCTGACCTCCGAGGCCATCGAGGGCCCCGCTCAGTAAGCAGGAACAGAGCACCTTCACCACAGGCCCGGCGGCCACCATCGCCGGGCCTGCGGTGTGTCCGGGGTCGTGGGGGTGCCTTCGGTGGCGTGAGGCAGCATGGGGGTTGTACGTGTCCGAGTACGTACCCGAGTGCGGGGAGACGCAGTGGAGAAGCCGAAGGTCGTTCTGGGGGTCAGCGGAGGTATCGCCGCCTACAAGGCGTGCGAGCTGCTGCGACGGCTGACCGAGTCGGGTCACGACGTACGGGTCGTCCCGACCGGGTCCGCGCTTCAGTTCGTGGGCGCCGCCACCTGGTCGGCGCTCTCCGGGCACCCGGTGTCGACCGAGGTGTGGAACGACGTCCACGAGGTGCCGCACGTCCGCATCGGGCAGGACGCCGACCTCGTCGTGGTCGCCCCCGCCACCGCCGACATGCTCGCCAAGGCCGCCCACGGTCTCGCCGACGACCTGCTCACCAACACGCTCCTCACCGCTCGCTGTCCGGTGGTCTTCGCGCCCGCCATGCACACCGAGATGTGGGAGCACCCCGCCACCCGGGAGAACGTCGCCACGCTGCGCCGGCGCGGTGCCGTCGTCATCGAGCCCGCCGTCGGCAGGCTCACCGGCGTCGACACCGGCAAGGGCCGGCTGCCCGATCCCGGCGAGATCTTCGAGGTCTGCCGCCGGGTGCTGGCCCGCGGGCCCGTCGCGCCGGACCTGGTGGGCCGCCATGTGGTGATCAGCGCGGGCGGTACGCGGGAGCCGCTCGACCCGGTCCGCTATCTCGGCAACCGCTCCTCCGGGAAGCAGGGGTACGCGCTGGCCCGTACCGCGGTCGCCCGCGGGGCCAGGGTCACGCTCATCGAGGCGAACACCGGACTGCCCGATCCGTCGGGCGCCGACGTCGTACGGGTCGGCACCGCGGTGCAGCTGCGAGAAGCGGTGCTGAAGGCCGCGTCCGACGCCGATGTCGTGGTGATGGCGGCCGCGGTCGCCGATTTCCGCCCGGCCGAGTACGCCGAGGGGAAGATCAAGAAGAAGGACGGCCAGGAGCCCGCTCCGATCGTGCTCGTCCGCAATCCGGACATCCTCGCCGAGGTCTCCGCCGAGAGGGCGACGCCGGACCAGATCGTCGTCGGGTTCGCCGCCGAGACCGACAACGTGCTCGCCAACGGCCGCGAGAAGCTCCTGCGCAAGGGGTGTGACCTGCTCGTCGTCAATGAGGTGGGGGAGCGCAAGACCTTCGGCTCCGAAGAGAACGAGGCGGTGGTCCTGGCGGCCGACGGCGGCGAGACCCCGGTGCCGTACGGGCCCAAGGAGGGGCTCGCCGACACGGTCTGGGATCTCGTGTCGGCACGCTTCTCGCCCCAGGCGTGATTAAGCTCTCATACCGGTGAAAAACCTTCCATATCCGGGCGTGAGTGGCTTCTCCGGAGGGTGATTCTCGTGCCGCGGACATCAGTGCCGCAGGTCACAGAACTCCCAAAGGGCGAGACACGTGGCCCGGCAGCCGACAGCGACCGATAAACTGATGCCGGACCGTGCCGGGCGCAGCTCCCGGCCGTCCGCCAATGATCAGCCAGCAGCCGCTGCAACCCCAGGGAGCGATGTGTCCCGCCGTCTCTTCACCTCGGAATCCGTTACCGAGGGTCACCCCGACAAGATCGCTGACCAGATCAGCGACACCATTCTCGACGCCCTCCTGCGCGAGGACCCGACTTCGCGCGTCGCCGTCGAGACCTTGATCACCACCGGTCTGGTGCACGTCGCGGGTGAGGTCACGACCAAGGCCTACGCCGACATTCCGACTCTGGTGCGCAACAAGATCCTGGAGATCGGCTACGACTCCTCGAAGAAGGGCTTCGACGGCGCCTCCTGCGGTGTCTCGGTGTCCATCGGCGCGCAGTCGCCCGACATCGCTCAGGGCGTCGACACCGCCTACGAGAAGCGGGTCGAGGGTGCCTCCCGCGGGGCTGAGGAGGACGAGCTCGACAAGCAGGGCGCGGGCGACCAGGGCCTGATGTTCGGCTACGCCTGCGACGAGACGCCCGAGCTCATGCCGCTCCCGGTCTACATCGCGCACCGGCTCTCCCGCCGGCTGTCCGAGGTCCGCAAGAACGGGACCATCCCGTACCTGCGCCCCGACGGCAAGACCCAGGTCACCATCGAGTACGACGGCGACAAGGCCGTCCGCCTCGACACCGTCGTCGTCTCCTCGCAGCACGCCAGCGACATCGACCTGGACTCGCTGCTCGCCCCCGACATCCGCGAGTTCGTCGTCGAGCACGTCCTCTCGCAGCTGATCGAGGACGGCATCAAGCTGGACACCGACGGCTACCGGCTGCTGGTCAACCCGACCGGCCGCTTCGAGATCGGCGGCCCGATGGGCGACGCCGGACTGACCGGCCGAAAGATCATCATCGACACGTACGGTGGCATGGCCCGCCACGGCGGCGGCGCCTTCTCGGGCAAGGACCCGTCGAAGGTCGACCGCTCGGCGGCGTACGCGATGCGCTGGGTCGCCAAGAACGTCGTCGCGGCGGGCCTCGCGGCCCGTTGCGAGGTGCAGGTCGCGTACGCGATCGGCAAGGCCGAGCCGGTGGGCCTGTTCGTCGAGACGTTCGGCACCGCCGCGGTCGAGACCGAGAAGATCGAGCATGCCATCGGCGAGGTCTTCGACCTCCGCCCGGCCGCGATCATCCGCGACCTCGACCTGCTGCGTCCGATCTACGCCCAGACCGCGGCGTACGGCCACTTCGGCCGTGAGCTCCCCGACTTCACCTGGGAGCGCACGGACCGCGTGGACGCACTGCGCAGGGCGGCCGGGTTGTAGGCCTGCCGCACCCGCTCTGTACGCCGGGGCCCGGACACCGCACGCG
>NZ_JBHVEE010000174.1:0-18894 GCF_042802415.1 Streptomyces sp. NPDC057486
ATATCTACCCTAATTCCTCCGCCGCCCGCGACTGATGTTTATACGCGACTGGGGCCTGCCCCCCGCCGTGGGCCCGGACGCACTGCGTCCGGGCCCACGGAGCGTCCGATGCGCGCACCGTGCACGGTCCGGGGCCGCACGATGTACGCATCCCGCAGCATGCATACCGTCGACAACTTCCGTCGGACATCCAGGCGGCGGCATGGTTGATCCTTAAAGTTCCGGCCGGTGACCTTCCTCGAAACGTCCCGGACCGTCGCTCCACCCGGCCGGAGCCGCCGGCTGGTCCCACCCGCCGCGCTGGGTGGCGGACGCGGGGGAGCGGGCGGGCCACGGCGGGTCCGGGCCCTGCACGACGTCGCTGACGATCATGATCGGGCTGCTGATCATCGGCTGACCCGGACGGACTCGACCCGCAACCACGACAAAGCCCCGGTCGTCGAGACGACCGGGGCTTGCTGGTGCGCGATACTGGGATTGAACCAGTGACCTCTTCCGTGTCAGGGAAGCGCTCTCCCGCTGAGCTAATCGCGCAGGGTGAACCTGCGTGTACTGCGTGCGCGATACTGGGATTGAACCAGTGACCTCTTCCGTGTCAGGGAAGCGCTCTCCCGCTGAGCTAATCGCGCGGGGGGATCCTTGCGGATCAGTGGACGATACTGGGATTGAACCAGTGACCTCTTCCGTGTCAGGGAAGCGCTCTCCCGCTGAGCTAATCGTCCTTGGAGGTGGAGACGGGATTTGAACCCGTGTAGACGGCTTTGCAGGCCGTTGCCTCGCCTCTCGGCCACTCCACCAGGAGTGCAGGGGTTCGGGAAAAGATCCCCCACTTCGAGCGGACGACGAGATTCGAACTCGCGACCCTCACCTTGGCAAGGTGATGCTCTACCAACTGAGCCACGTCCGCTTGTCGTTTCCGTTTCACTTGCGTGTCCCGGCGACGTGTTGAACTCTAGCGGATTCCTGGGCCAGTACAAAAACGCGTTTGTGCAGCGTGCTGAGGTGCACTCGCCCCGGCGCAGGTCACCGTGCACCGTCCTAGACTCACTCACGTGCACGACCTTGCTCCAATGGCCCGCTTCGGCGGCCTCGTCGCGTCCGAACTGCAGGACGTGACCAGTGATCCCTCAGCCCTCGACTCGTCCGGCTTCTGGGCGGTATGCGCCGATTTCGAGGGCCGCCTCGCCTGCGCCCGTTTCGGGACCGTACGGACCGAACCGGTGCCCGCACCCGTCCCCGGAGCCTGGCGCGGGCCCGGAGCCGGCGACTGGGTCTCGTCCCTGGACCGTGCCGCGTACACCGCGGGCGTACGCCGGATCCGCGAGCACATCGCGGCGGGCGAGGTCTACCAGGCCAACCTCTGCCGGGTGATGTCCGCGAAGCTGCCGGACCCGGCCGCCTCCGACGTCGACGCCCTCACCGCGCTGCTCGCACGCGGCAACCCCGCCCCGTACGCAGGAACGATCCGCCTGCCCGCGCACGGCGTGGAGATCGCCACCGCGTCCCCCGAACTCTTCCTGAGCCGGGACGGACGGACCGTCGAGTCCGGACCGATCAAGGGCACCGGTCGCACCGAGGCGGATCTGCTGGAGAAGGACCACGCCGAGAACGTGATGATCGTCGACCTGGTCCGCAACGACCTGGGCCGGGTCTGTGCCACCGGATCGGTCACCGTCCCCGACCTCTGCGTGGTGGAGAAGCACCCCGGGCTCGTCCACCTCGTCTCCGCCGTGCGTGGCCGCCTCGCCGACGGCGCCGGCTGGCCCGAACTGCTCGCCGCCGCATTCCCGCCCGGCTCCGTCACCGGTGCACCCAAATCCAGCGCGCTCCGCATCATCGAGTCCCTGGAGACCGCACCCCGGGGTCCGTACTGCGGCGGCATCGGCTGGGTCGACGCCGACCGGGCCACCGCCGGTCTCGCCGTCGGCATACGAACCTTCTGGATCGACCGGACCGCAGAAGCCCCGGTCCTCAGGTTCGGCACCGGCGCCGGGATCACCTGGGGCTCCGATCCGGAGCGCGAATGGGACGAGACCGAGCTCAAGGCCGCCCGGCTGCTCGCTGTAGCGTCGGGCGCCCACCAGGAAACAGGAAGGACCGCATGATGTGGATGTGGGTCAACGGCGAACTGCGTGACGCCGCCGACGCCCGGGTGTCCGTGCTCGACCACGGACTGACCGTGGGGGACGGGATCTTCGAGACCGTCAGGACCACCGGGGGCCGCCCCTTCGCCCTCACCCGGCACCTCGACCGGCTGACCCGCTCGGCCCGCGGTCTCGGGCTGCCCGACCCGGACCTCGACGAGGTGCGCAGGGCCTGCGCCGCCGTCATCGAGGCCAACCCGATGGAACTCGGCCGGCTCCGCATCACGTACACCGGCGGCCTCTCGCCGCTCGGCTCCGACCGTGGCGACGACGGACCGAGCCTGGTCGTCGCACTCGGGGAGGCCACGCGCCGCCCCGACACCACCGCCGTGATCACGGTCCCGTGGACCCGCAACGAACGCGGCGCCCTGGCCGGGCTCAAGACCACCTCGTACGCGGAGAACGTCGTCGCCCTCGCCCGCGCCCATGCGCAGGGCGCATCCGAGGCGCTGTTCGCCAACACCGTCGGACAGCTCTGCGAAGGCACCGGGTCGAATGTCTTCGTCGTCCTCGACGGGCAGCTCCACACCCCGCCGGTCGCCTCCGGCTGCCTCGCCGGGATCACCCGCGCACTGGCCGTCGAATGGTCCGGGGCACTGGAGACCGAGCTTCACATGGACGTCCTGGAGCACGCCGAGGAGATCTTCCTGACCTCCACCCTCCGGGACGTCCAGGCCGTCCACCGGGTCGACGGCCGCGAGCTGCCCGGCGGACCCGGGCCGGTGACGGCCAAGGCCATGCGGGTCTTCGAGGAGCGCGCCGGGAACGACCTCGACCCGTGACCCGGTCCGATCCGCACCATGGTCCCGAGCCGCGGACACCGTTGCGGGCCTTACAACGGAAGCGGTCCGCAAAACCGGGTGACGGGCCGCGGTGCAGCGGATAGAACACCGGTGATGACCACGACCCTCCGGCCGACCGGGCCGATTCAGCAAGGCGCCGACGGCGCGAGGAAGCGCACGTACGACGTGTGCGACAACGGGCGACCCGTCGGAGCCGTCGAGATCGGCACCGAACCCGGGTCGGGTGGGACGACAGGCACCATCCGCGGCCTGCGGATCGACGAAGCGAACCGCAGGCGCGGCCGCGGCACCATCGCCGGGCTCGCCGTCGAGGAAGTGCTGCGCGGCTGGGGCTGCTCCCGGCTGACCGTGGAGGTCGAGCCGGAGAACACGGCCGGACTGCGGCTGGCTGCTGCGCTCGGCTATACCGAGCGCAGCAGGAACATGGTCAAGGACCTGCCGCGGACCCCGCCCGTTCTGCCGGACGGCGTCACCGGACGTCCGATGACCGAGGACGAGTTCGCACAGTGGGAGAGCACCGCTGTCACCGGCTACGCGGAAACCTTTGTCGCGCGCGGCGTCCCGGCGGACGAGGCCCGGCGCAGAGCCGAGACCTCCCACCGGACACATCTTCCGCACGGTCTCGCCACGGAGGGCACGTACATTCACGTCCTCGTCGATGGCGGCGGCCGGACCGTGGGGCACGTCTGGGTGGCGCGGTTCGAAATGCACCCGGGGACGGTGGTCGGGTACGTCTTCGACGTCGAGGTGTCCGAAGAGTTCCGCGGCCGGGGGTACGGTCGCGCGCTGATGCTGGAGGCCGAACGCATCGCCCTGGCCGCCGGCGACGAACGGATGGGGCTGCACGTCCTCTCGGACAACACCCCGGCGGTCCGGCTGTACGAGTCGCTCGGCTACGAAACGACTCGTCACAACCTCGTCAAGCCGTTGTGACGGGCGGAGGGGCGGGCCGACGTCGCTGTCAGCCCTGCTCGGCGAGGAGCCGGTCGGCAATCTCCTCGATCCGCTCGCGGAGCCCGTCCTGACTGCTGCCGCCGTCCAGCCGCTCGCCGCCGATCACATAGGTGGGGGTGCCGGTCACACCGATGGCCTTCCCCTCCGCCTGGTCGGCGTCGACGATCAGCATGTGCCGGCCGTCGATCAGAGCGGTGTCGAACTCCTCGGCGTCCAGACCGAGTTCACGCGCCACCTCGATCAGCAGCGGCTCACCGGTGCGGCCGAGCTCGGCGGTCCTGGCGAGCACGGCTTCGATGTAGGGCCAGTCCTTGCCCTGCTCCGCAGCCTCCTCGGCGGCCTGGGCCGCGGCGTACGCGTGCTTGTGCTTCTCCAGCGGGAAATGCCGCAGGCGCACGTCGAGCCGGTCGCCGTAACGGGCCCGCAGGGCGTGCACATCGGCGAGGGCCCGGTGGCAGTCGGGGCACTGGAGCTCGCACCAGACGTCGAGGACGACCGGGGCTGCAGGGGTGGATTCGTTCATGGAACCAGTCTCCCAGGGCCCACCCGCGCATCCCAACCGGCATCGGCGGGGACCCGCTCACCGCGGGCCCTTTCGGGTCGGCATCACGCGAATCGGCACCTGGGGAGGATCCCGGCCCTGAAATGTCCCTGATGTGGTCCGGGATCATGGCCGCCGCCCCGGTGGGCGGTGCAGGATGGAAGGGACGTTTCCCCGTTGCGCCTGGAGGCCCCGATGCTTGCCGAGACCATTTGCTCAGCGGTGTCCGCGGCGGGCTTGGGCATTGCCGCCGTGACCGCGTACCGGAAGCGTTTCCTCACCGCGACCCGGATCGCCGCCTACTCGCTGGTCCCCATCGGGCTGGTGCTGACCGGTGTCGTCGAGTGGGTCTCCAATATCGCCTTCAAACCGAGCGTCTGGCTCGGCTTCGGGGTGCTCGGGGTGGCCTGGCTGCTCTTCATGATCACGCGCGGGGTCGAACGCCGTGGCGTCGGCACCCGCAAGGAACGCAGGGCTGCCGCGCGGGCGGCGCAGTCCGGTGCCGTCGCGCCGGCGGCGTCGGCACCCTCTCTGGGGGCCGGCGCACCGGCGGTTCAGTCACGGGCGAAGGCGAAGCCCAAGCAGCAGACCGCTGCCCCGGGCGAGGACTTCAGTGACATCGAAGCCATCCTGAAGAAGCACGGAATCTGAAACCGGGCCGCAGGCGAGCATTGGTGGTGAATCGATTCATTCCTGATTCTTGACGCTGCGCCGGGATGGCGGTTAGCGTCGGATCGGACTGAAACAATTCAGTCCACGGTGGGTGATCCGTGGCGGGCCACCCGCGCCGCGGCCCGGCGCACGAGGCTGTCCGGGTCGGGACCGCGGAGTGCCTCGCAACGCCGTCCGTACGATGGGGCGACAGCCGCGGATCAGTGCGGCCGAGGGCGCCAGTGGGGCAGACCAAGTGGCACGTGTGGCAGGGATCAAGGATGTGGCCCGGCAGGCCGGAGTCTCCGTGGGCACCGTGTCCAATGTGATCAACCGGCCCGAAGCGGTGCTGCCGGAGACCCGTGCCCGGGTCCAGGCCGCCATCGAGGAGCTCGGTTACGTACGAAGCGAGTCCGCGCGCCAGCTCAGGGCGGGGCGCAGCCGGATCATGGCGCTGCTGGTCCTCGACATGGGCAACCCCTTTTTCGTCGACGTGGCCCGTGGTGCCGAGCGTGCCGCCCGTGAGGCGGGCCTCGGGGTGATGGTCTGCAACAGCGGTCAGAGCCCGGCGGAGGAGGCCGAATATCTGGGGCTCTTCGCCGAACAGCGGGTGTGCGGCGTACTGGTCACCCCGGCCGACGCGACCGGCCGAAACCTGGAGGCGTTCAGCCGCCACCGCATCCCCTTCGTGCTGGTGGACCGGGTGGCGTCCTCGCCCGGGTACTGCGCGGTCTCCGTCGACGACGTCCGCGGTGGCTCCCTTGCCGTCGGTCACCTCCTGACGGCCGGGCACCGCTCGGTCGCGTACGTGAGCGGCACCGGCGACCTCCACCAGATCAGGGACCGCCGTGAGGGCGCCCTGTCGGCACTCGACCGGGCCGGACTGGGACCCGAGGCGCTCGTCGAGATCCCTTCCGACCGGCTGGACGTGGCCGCGGGCCGCGACGCCGGGGCCCGGCTGCTCGGACTCGTGCCGCGGCCGACCGCCGTGTTCTGCGCCAACGATCTGCTTGCCCTCGGCGTGCTGCAGTCGCTGTACGCGGCGGGAGTCCGGGTGCCACAGGACATCGCCATCGTCGGTTACGACGACATCGAATTCGCCGCCGCCGCTGCCGTACCGCTCACCTCGGTCCGCCAGCCGGCCGCCGTGATGGGCCGGATGGCCGCGGAACTCCTGCTGCAGGAGGCGGACGACGAGGACGGCACGCACGAGCACCGCAGTGTGGTGCTTCAGCCGGAGCTCGTCGTGCGCGCCTCCAGTACGACGCCGCACTGAGCCGACCGGCGCTGCTCGATCACTCTTTTCCTTCCGCCCCCTTCCTGCCGCATGTCCGAAACGGAGACACCGTGACCCTGTTCGATCTGCCGCTGCACCAACTTCGCGACTACCGCCCGGAGTCCGGTGAACCCGACGACTTCGACGCCTTCTGGAAGCGCACCCTGGACGAGTCGGCCGCATACCCGCTCGACCCCGAATTCCAGTCGTACGACGCCGCGTTGAGCGCCGTCGAGGTACATGACGTGACCTTCTCCGGCTGGGGCGGACACCGTATACGCGCCTGGCTGAACGTTCCTTCGGGTGCCGAGGGGCCCCTTCCGTGCGTCGTCCATTACCTCGGTTACGGCGGCGGCCGAGGGCTGCCGCACGACCATCTCGTCTGGCCCGCGGCCGGCTGGGCCACCCTGCTCGTCGACACCCGCGGTCAGGGCGCCGTCAACAGCCACTCGGCGGGTTCCACCCCCGACCCCCACGGTGGCGCCAACCCGCAGTCGCCCGGCTTCATGACCCGCGGCATCCTCGACCCCGACGAGTACTACTACCGCCGGGTCTTCACCGACGCGGTCCGCGCCGTCGATGTGGCCCGCGCCCACCCGTCCGTCGACCCCGACCGGATCGTCGTGCACGGCGGCAGCCAGGGTGGCGGCATCGCCCAGGCCGTGGCGGGGCTCAGTCCGTATGTGAAGGCGGCGCTGATCGACGTGCCGTTCCTGACCCACTTCCGGCGGGCCGTCGAGATCACCGACAAGGACCCCTACCAGGAGATCGTCCGCTTCCTCTCCACCCAACACGGCGTCGCCGACCGGGTGTTCCGTACGCTCTCGTACTTCGACGGGATCAGCTTCGCCGCCCGGGCCACCGTCCCGGCGCTCTACTCGGTGGCGCTGATGGACCTGGTCTGCCCGCCGTCCACGGTCTTCGCCGCGTACAACCACTGGGCGGGACCGAAGGAGATCGAGGTCTACCCCTGGAACGGTCACGAGGGCGGCTCTTCGGTCCACCGAGCCGCCCAGCTGCGGATGTTGCGCGATCTCGGCTGATCCGGCCGGGGTGCGGGAGGCGCGGGAGAACCGGCCACGAGCCCGAATACGTGACAGCGGACCGGACGCCGGAGCGAATCCTTTCGGCCCCGACGAGGGTGAACTCCCGTCACAAAGAGGCGTGTTGATCGCCAACGGGGTCCGGTCTGCGTCATGATCGTCCCGAGATGGTGGACACCTCCCCGGGCGATGCCCCCGCACCCCCTGCCGAAGAGCCGCGTGGCTGCCTCTTCGCGCTGTCCCAGCCCCCTTTGATGATCTTCCTCACGGTGGTCGGCGGCCTGCTGCTGATGGCCGCGTTGCACGATCTCTTCCTGCTGTGAGCGGGCGATGAAACGGGCGGCGAGCGGTCAGTCGGCCGCTTCTCTGCGGCGCGCCCGGTACGCGGCGACATGCAGCCGATTACCGCAGGTGCGGCTGGAGCAGTACCTGCGGGAGCGGTTGCGGGACAGGTCCACGAACGCGTCCCGGCAGTCCGGCGCCTCGCAGTGCCGCAGTCGCTCCTGTTCGCCCGCCACCACGATGAAGGCGAGCGCCATGCCGCAGTCGGCCGCGAGGTGATCGGCGATCGATGCGTCCGGCGCGAAGTAGTGCACATGCCACTCGTAGCCGTCGTGGTTGCTCAGCTGTGGCGTGGTGCCCGCCGAGGCCACGAGGCTGTTGACGAGACCGGCGGCCGTCTCGGCGTCCGGCGCCGCGAAGATCTCGGCGAACCGCCTTCGTACGTCGTGTACGGCCCGAAGATCCTTCTCGCCGAGTTCGGCCACACCGCTGATGCGGTGGTGCCGGGCGAATCGGTAAAGCGCTTCGATGCCGGCGAGACCGTCGCTCGGTCCGCCCTCCGGCTGATCGGTCTCCGGTGCGGTGTTCACCAGCTCGACCACGATGTCGAGCGCGATCCGGGTGTCGTGGGGGATCAGCACGCTTTCGCTCCCTGGCCTCCGGCGGGCGGGCGCCCGCCGATGCCGGCTGACTCTACTGGCTCGGCGAGGACGCGCAGCGGCCCGAGAGGGGCCCTGGGGCCGGACAGGAGCACTTATCGGCCGACCAGGGGGCCAGCGGGGGCGCTCGGGGGTGCTGAGGGCGCACAGGGCCCGCCCGGCGCGTATGGGAGGGCCGGGGCGCGCACCCGTCACACCCCCGGTCGAACGCGCGCCGACGCCGTCACCACAGTGGATTCCGTGATGACGGCGCTGGTGTCTGCCCTATGAGGTTGTCTGCGCGGCACCGTCGCCCCGAGTCGGACGGTGCCGTGCAGCTCTCGACCTGGCTCAGCTCTCGGCCAGGATGTGTGAGAGCTCCGTATCGAGGTCGAAGTGACGATGCTCGGTGCCGGGTGGAACCGCGGCGTCGGTCCTTTTCAGGAACGACTCCAGGGCCCTGGCCGGGGCCTCGAGCAGGGCTTCGCCCTCTGGGGAGCTCAATGCGATGCAGACGACGCCCTGGCCGTGACTACGGGATGGCCAGACGCGAACGTCTCCGGTGCCGGTGGGCCTGTGCAGCCCCTCGGCGAGGAGGTCGCGGGCGAATACCCATTCGACCGTTTCCTCCGCTCCGGTGTGGAAGGTGGCGTGCACGGCATACGGATCGGCCGTGTCATACCGCAGGCCCGCGGGTACAGGCAGTGAGGACTCGCTCGACACAACGAGGCGCAGGTGCAGCTCGCAGCTGACCGTGGTGTTCATAAGCGCCAGGGCCTTTCGCTCAGTGTGCGCTCGGGGATTCGCACGTCGGCGAAATCGACATGCCACCTACGGTGGCGTTGTAAACCCCTCTGACCCTTTTGTGGTTGTTCAGGTCGCTCGTGCGGCGGTGTGTAACTTTGGGTTATGCGGCCATTCCGGTGACAAAGGCCGTTCCGGTAGGTTGGGGCCATGAATGCGGAGAGTGACGCGCGGGACGGGGTCGCCGGAGCGGCGGCCCCGTCGCCTGCCGCGGGGGAAGTGACGGGGGACGGGTCGCCGGACGTCATCGAGGACGTGGTCAAGGAGGAGCGGGCGCTCGGCTCCCGGGCGCCGGGGTTCGTCAAGGCGTCCAGGACCCTGCATCTGAGCTGGCAGGTCGGCGTCTTCGTGGTCGGCCTCGCCGTGGTCGTGACGGGCATCATCATGCTGCCGCTGCCCGGGCCCGGCTGGCTGGTGATCTTCGGTGGCATGGCGATCTGGGCGACCGAGTTCGTCTGGGCGCAGCTGGTGCTCCGCTGGACGCGCCGAAAGGTGACCGAGGCCGCCCAGAAGGCGCTCGACCCGAAGGTCCGGCGGCGGAACATCATCCTCACCGTGATCGGCCTCGTGATCGTCGTCGTGCTGGTCGGGATCTATGTCTGGAAGTTCGGAATCGTGATGCCGTGGAAGATCCACGAGTGACCCGGGGGTGGTCGGAGAGCGCCGCTGACATGGGGTAATGTTTGCAGTGCGCCCGGGCGATTAGCTCAGTGGGAGAGCGCTTCGTTCACACCGAAGAGGTCACTGGTTCGAAACCAGTATCGCCCACCCGGACAGAGGGTCCGTGAGACTGCAGAGTCTCACGGACCCTCTGCGTTTCCCGCGTCGATCGGGGTGCCCTCCCGACTGTTTCCGCGGCGGTACGAGCCCCGTCGGAACGCCCCGCGGACCCCGCGCCGCGGGGTGTGGTTGAAGCGCTTCGACCGATACCTTTCCAGTCGTTGACGGTGACCCCTCCGACTCCCGGCCTGCCCCGGCAAGCGCTTTCTCAAGCGATTCAATCGAACGTGGCGGCGGGTGCTGTCTGTCCGGGAGGGGTGTGTCACCGCGCTGTTCGAGAAGAGGCGTCCGAACATCAAGGCCAAGACGGACTTTCAGGACCACGGGAATTTCTGGAAGTTTCAATGCCCGGGGCCTCCGCGGGCAATGCGCCCGATGTCGTCCAGAACTCCCTCGCATTCCTGCGCACGTACGACGGCAAGCGGGTTCTGCTCGATCTCGATTCCCGGGTGAAAGCCGGAAATCTCAGCATGGAGAACTTCCGGGCCGGACCGGAGAAGGCGGGCGACGTCAACGGGAAGCTGCCCGGTTTCCCGGTCGGCGACAACACCTTCGCCCATGTCCACAACCCGCCGAGTACGTGAAGGTCGGAGTCACGCCCGAGGAGGGCCGGGCCTGGAAGCAGTACGACGAGTCCACCAAGAAGATCAGCGAACGCGGCAAGCCGGCCGATGGCAGTGGCCCCGGCGGCATCATGTACCCCTACGACCTGGTGCTGCGTCAGCAGGGCAGGGGGTTCCTCACCGAGGGTGGACTCGCCGCCATCGAGAATCTCGCACGCGTCGGCGACCGGGTGCCGGCCCGAGGCGGTGAAGCAACGGGCCGGCCCACCGGTCATGTGTTCCCTCAGCGCATCCGGCCCAGGGCGTCCTTCAGTCGCCGCGCATCCCGCAGCCGCTGCTCGTACGTCGCCCCGACGACCAGCAGCAGCACACCCGCGAGCGCAGGCGGCAGCCAGCGCGGCAGGGCACCGACCACCTGAACCACATAGGGCGCCAGTTCGTGCAGGGCGTCCAACGCCAGCACCGCGCCGCCGAGCAGCAGCAGCGCCTGCAGTCGCAACCGTGCCCCGGCGAGCGTGAGCACCAGCGCCACCACGCCGAGCAGCAGCGGCCGCACCCACGACGGGTCGGTCCAGGCCGCGACGAGACTCGGCACCAGCGTCGCCGCAAGACCCGCCCCGTACGCCGTCCACGAGGACGCCGCCGGATCACGGCGCCGCCGCACCACACCGACCACCAACGCGGGCACCGTCACCGGCAGCGTGTACGCCTCCGGAGTCGACACCCCGGAAGCCGACAACCGCACCCACGTCGCCAGGACGAAGAGGGCCACCGCCACATACCCGGCCGCCGGCCGCCGTTCCGCACGCACCGCGGTACCCGCCGCCAGCACCCCGCACAGCGCGAGCACCAGTGCCAGGTACGGCCCGTCCGGCACGGCCATCCCGACCGCCACCGCACCCGCCACGGCGCCGGTCAGCTCGACCGGCAGCGCCGACGGACCGCCCCGCAGCCGCGCCCCGACCAGCACCGTCAGCGCGGGGACGACCAACATGACCGGTGCGGCCCGGTACGTCTCGAGCTCCAGCGACACCCCGGCGGCCCCGGCGAGCACCATCCCGCACACCACCGCCGCACACGCCAGAGCACCCTGCATCACCCGGGCCGTCGGTGACCCCTCGGCACGCGTCTTCGCCGCGGTCGCAGCGAACAGCACCAGCAGGATCCCGAACACCGCATAGGTGGCGGCCTCCGCAGCCAGTGACAGCGCCCCCACGCTCACCGCCCCCACCGCACCGCACACCAGCGCCGCCGGCGCCACCGGGCCCGCCCCACGACGCAACACCCGTACCGCCCCGGCGAGAAGCGCCGCGATCAGCAGCAACTGCACCACCACCGCGGCCGCGTACGGGGCGTCCAGCGCAACCGGCACCACCAGCAGCCCCGCCCACCCGATCACCAGCGCACCGGCCCCCGCCGCACCCCGCCACGACTCGCCCGGGGAGATCACCGCACCGGCGACCCGCACCCACTGGGGCCACCAGTGGTGTGCCGCCCCCAGCAGACCGGCCACCACCAGCAGAATCACCGGCGCCGTGTACAGCTGCGACCACTGTGCACCCTCCAGCCCCAGCGCACCGCGCGCACTGCCGTCCGGGGCACCCGACCACACCCGGGCCCACCGCGACACCGGACCCACCAGCGTCATGGCGACCGCCGGCGCAGCCGTCAGCACCGCGCCCGAGACCACCGCAGCCGACGCCCACAGGACGCCCCGTCCGGCCGGACGCGGCAGCGGAGCCCGTACCGCCGCACACAGCATCAGACCGCACAGCAGATACACCGGAACCGACCAGTCCTCGGCGACCCCCGCGCGCAGCACACCGCCCACAGCCGCGACCATCGCCAGCCCGGCCACCACCCCGCCGGCCACCGCGATCTCCTTCGGCGCCCGCCACACGGCGAACAGCGCGACCGCCGCTCCCACCAGCAACAGTGCCCCCGGGGAAGCGGCGGAGAGGGGCGAACCAGCCGTCACCGACTGGACCAGCGCCACCAGCGCCCCGGAGAGCCCGGTCACGCATCCGCAGACGGACGCGGTCACCCGGACCCCAACACCCTTGCCCCACCGGGCGATCGCAGAGTCCAGCATCGCCGTCAGCACCAGCGCCCAACCGAGGACCGAGGCCGGCGCACTCGCCGACCACGCCCACAGCACCAACGTGAACTGCACACTCACCACGGCCACCGGCAGCGGCAGACGAAGCCTGCCGAGTGCCAGGCCGTACGCCGTCCACAGCACGGCGAGCACCGCCGACGCGACCGCGGTGAACCCGAGACCGTCCGTGTCCGGCGCCGCCACCGCGTGCAGCGCGTACGCGTCCAGCACCGTCAGCACCAGAGCCAGCGCACCGAGCGACTCGGCCGTCGACGACAGACCGCGGCGCAGCAGCAGCGCGGGTGCGGCCGACGCCGCGACCGTCACCAGGGCGAGCACTGCCGAGCGGCCGCCTATCCCCAGATGACCCCAGCTGACCAGGGTGAACGCGATCGCCGCGATCGTCAGCAGCAGTCCGCCGAGACTCAGCAGCACATTCTGGGCACTGGGCGGCGGGACCGGCGCACCGGGAGCGCCGAAGGGGGCCGCGGGCCACTGCGGATACGGCTGCGCCGGTCCGGAAGGTGCGGCGGACGTCGGTCCCGCGGACGTGGCCGGCTGCTGCAGCACACTCACCAGCCAGGCACGACGGGTCAGCAGCTGCATCCGGCGGGCGTCCAGCCGGACCAGTTCGCGGTCGAGGAGCGCCAATTCCTCGGCGGGCGGCGGCACATGTTCCATATCCGGGAGTGTGGCGCGGCCCACAGATGCGGACATGCGCTCGGATACTCAGGTACGGGGCTGAGTACGCGCAGACTGGGACCCATGGGCTGGAGCCACTACCGCTTTGTGAGCATCTGGGACGTGACCGCCCCGCCCGATGCCGTGTACGGAATCCTGGAGCGCGCCGAGGAGTACCCGCAGTGGTGGCCGCAGGTTCGCGAGGTCACCTCGGTCGACGACACCACAGGAACCGTGCGCATCCGCTCCGCTCTCCCGTACGACCTGGTCGTGACCGTTCGCGCGAGCCGCCACGACCCGGCTGCCGGGATCCTCGAAGTGACCCTCGACGGCGACCTCGACGGCTGGGCCCGCTGGACCGTCACCGCGCACGGCACCGGCAGCCGTGCCACGTACGAGCAGGAGGTCGAGGTGCGGCGGCGGATCATGCGGCTGCTCGCCGTGCCCGGACGTGCGGTGTTCCGGGTGAACCACGCGCTCATGATGCGGGCGGGACGCCGCGGACTGGCAGCCCGGCTCGAAGGAGTTTGAACCACACCCACCGGGACCTGTATGGTTCAGTCCGTTCCCGGGCGATTAGCTCAGTGGGAGAGCGCTTCGTTCACACCGAAGAGGTCACTGGTTCGAAACCAGTATCGCCCACCCCGGGAGAGGCCGGTCCGTCAGCAACACCGACGGACCGGCCTCTGCATGTCCGGAGCCGGCCCCGGGCGTCCGGGATCACGCAGCGGCGGGCAGTTCAGGACGCAGCGGCCAGGCCGGATCCACCGTCTCCGGCGTCCCGCTCTTCGCGAACCACGCCTGCAGACCGCGCGCCTGCGCCGCATGCCACACCGCCTGCAGCGCGTGCAGCTCCGCCGGAGACAGTCGCTCCAGCCGCGACGAGAAGCGCCGCCCCACCGCCCGTACCAGTTCCAGCGACGCCGCCGCGTCGGCCGCCGCGTCATGAGCGCCGTCCAGCACCACCTCGTACAGCGCACAGAGATCGGTGAGCGTGCGCCGCCCCTTGCGGTAGCGGTCCAGGTGCTTGTCCAGAACCCGGGGATCCAGCACGCACAGCGGCGTCTTCCCCAGGTAGCCGGCCAGTGACGACGCCCGGTGCCGCTTCAGCTCCCTATCGAGCAGCGTCAGATCGAACGGCGCGTTCATCACGACGAGCGGGCGTCCCGCCGCGCACTGTTCGGCCAGCGCCCGGGCTATCTCCTCCACCACGGGCGCAGGCCACCTGCCGTTGCGCTGCAGATGGTCATCGGTCAGACCGTGGATCTCGGTGGCCCCCACGGGCACCGGAACCCCCGGATTCACCAGCCAGCGGGTGACGCGCATGCGCCCGCCCGCCGCGTCCTGGACGACCAGGGCGGCCGAAACGATCCGGTCCTCCTCGACGTCCACTCCCGTTGTCTCGGTGTCAAAAGCGGCCAGCGGCCCGTCGTACCAGTGACTCATCCCCGAACTCCTCGTGCCTGACCGGCAGATGGCGTGATCCCCCTGCCCGATTCGGTGATACCCGCGCCCTTTGCCTGATACGCCGTTTGCGGACCGCTCGCTGCGGTGACAACACAGATGACAGGCACGGAAGTTGCCTGAGGACGCACCGACCGACCAACCGATCGGCACAGCCCGGAAGGCATACGGAGCCATGGCGCTCGCGCAGCCCGACCCGAGCGGGCTGTTGCCCCAGCGGATCGCTCCGCTGCGCGGCACACTCGCCACCACCGCCTGCATGGAGACCCTTCAGGTGGGCTACCTGCACGCGGTCGCGGCCGCGGCGGGATGCTCCCTGTCGCAGCCTTTTCCCGACAACGGCATCGACTGGCACGTCAGCCACGGCGCCCCCGGCCACACCGTCGACGACGAGGTGACCATCAAGGTGCAGCTCAAATGCACCTACCAGATACCGCCGCACCCACCCGGACCGTCGTTCGCCTTCACGCTGGACAACGCCCACCTCGTGAAGCTCGCCCGGACGCCTGTGTCGGTGCACAAGATCCTGGTCGTGATGCTCGTACCGCGCAGCCAGGACGACTGGCTGCGCGCCGGGCACGAACGGCTCGACCTGCGGCACTGCTGCTACTGGACCAACCTGGCCGGCCACGCGGTGACAGGCCGGCACAGGACCACTGTGCGGATCCCGACCACGCGCATATTCGACGACCGCGCGCTCTGCGAGATCATGACGCGGGTCGGGGCGGGAGGGAGACCCTGATGCACCGGCCGATGGACGAGCCCGCCGACAGCACGATTCCGTCGGGCACGCGACCCCACCCCAGCGAGACCATGACCCACTGGCCCACCGCCCTGCCACCCCTCGGGGACATCCCGGACCCCGCCCGCGTCGACCCCGCGGTCCTCGGCGCCCTGCTCGACCGGCACGGCTGGCACCGCCGCGGCGGTGCGGCCGGACGCTACAGCCGATGGACCCCACCGGGGGCCGCGGCACCCTCCGGCGGCACGAGCCTCCTCGTACCCGACACCACCGCCTTCCCCGACAGCGAGGACCTGCTCGGCGAAGCGCTCACGGCGCTCGCCCGCAGTGCTGCCCCCTCCGCCCGCGAGGTGCTGGTCTCCCTCGCCGTGCCCAGCGACGAGATCCGCTGGTGGCGCGATGTCCCCGACGGCGCCGCCGGTCCCGCGGGCGCCGCCGGAGCGGCCGGCTGGACCGCCGCGGAGCAGTTGCGCGCCGCGGCCCGGCAGATCCTGCTCGCCGGAGCGCTCGCCGTGCGGGCCCGTACCGGGTTCCACGGCGCGCGCCACCGCCGAAGGGCCCTCGCCACGCTCGAAGGCGTCCTCGTCGGCCCCGCACCGGGCGGCCGCGACCTCACTGCATGTCTCCCCGTCGAAACCGGCCGGGCCGTCGCCGTACGGCTCTGCCACGCCCTGCACGCCACCCGCGAGGCCATCGACTTCCAGCGCGCCACCGGAGGCATGGAAGCCTTCGACAGCGCCGTCGAGGCAGGCGTCAGCCGTGAGCTGACCGAGGCCGTCATCGCGCTGGTCCGCGGCTCGGAGGGAACCAGGATCTCTCTCGCCTGGGCACCAGCCGCAGGAACCCCCGAAGGCTGTCCCGCCCGTCCCGAACCGGTGGAGTTCTCGCCGGGCGACCTGCCCGCCCTGCGCCGGGCGGGAGCCCGCTACCGGCGGGACGAACCCGCCGTCGCGGTCCGGATCACCGGTGCGGTCGTCCGGCTGCGCCGCTCGGGACCGCGCGGCGCGGGAACGGTGCGGCTGAGGGTGCTGGCGGGGGCCGAGGTGCCACACGTACGGCTGGAGCTCGACGAGGAGGCGTACCGGATCGCGGGCCACGCGCACCTCGTCGGACTGCCGATCCGGGTGGAGGGGCGACTGGAGAGCCGGGGCGGCTTCCGGCGGCTGACCCGGGCCTCGCAGGTGGTGCCCGTACAGGTCGACGAGGCGGAACGGGACCGGCTGATGAAATCGCTCCAGGAGAACGTCGACTACTTCGAGGAGGCCTGCACGGGCGAAGAGCCGGAATGAGGGGCCCGGCACGGTGTCGGCCCACTGCCGGAACGAACCCTTTCGCGAAGGGGGCCGTCGGCTCGGTACGATTCCTCTTGCGTGCGCAGTGGAATACGGCGCGCACCCCCCTTCAGTCAGGAGAGACCGGTGTCAGACGTCCGTATGATCATCCAACGCGATTCCGAGCGGGAAGAGCGCGTGGTGACGACGGGCACTACGGCTGCCGAGCTCTTCCCCGGCGAGCGCACCGTCGTCGCCGCCCGGGTCGCCGGTGAGCTGAAGGACCTCGCATACGTCGTCGCCGACGGCGAGGTCGTCGAGCCCGTCGAGATCTCCTCCGAGGACGGCCTGAACATCCTCCGGCACTCCACCGCGCACGTCATGGCGCAGGCAGTGCAGGAGCTCTTCCCCGAGGCCAAGCTCGGCATCGGTCCGCCGGTCAAGGACGGCTTCTACTACGACTTCGACGTCGAGAAGCCGTTCACGCCCGAGGACCTCAAGGCCATCGAGAAGAAGATGCAGGAGATCCAGAAGCGGGGACAGCGGTTCTCCCGCCGGGTCGTCACCGACGAGGCCGCCCGTGAGGAGCTGGCCGACGAGCCGTACAAGCTGGAGCTCATCGGCATCAAGGGTGCCGCCTCCACCGACGACGGCGCGGATGTCGAGGTGGGTGGCGGCGAGCTGACCATCTACGACAACCTGGACGCCAAGACCGGTGACCTGTGCTGGAAGGACCTCTGCCGTGGTCCGCACCTGCCGACCACCCGGAACATCCCGGCGTTCAAGCTGATGCGGAACGCCGCGGCGTACTGGCGGGGCAGCGAGAAGAACCCGATGCTCCAGCGCATCTACGGCACTGCCTGGCCCACCAAGGACGAGCTCAAGGCACACCTGGAGTTCCTGGAGGAGGCCGCCAAGCGCGACCACCGCAAGCTCGGCAACGAGCTGGACCTCTTCTCCTTCCCCGACGAGATCGGCCCCGGCCTCGCCGTCTTCCACCCCAAGGGCGGCATCATCCGCCGGGCCATGGAGGACTACTCGCGCAAGCGGCACGAGGAGGAGGGCTACGAGTTCGTCTACTCGCCGCACGCCACCAAGGGCAAGCTCTTCGAGAAGTCCGGCCACCTGGACTGGTACGCCGAAGGCATGTACCCGCCCATGCAGCTCGACGACGGGGTGGACTACTACCTCAAGCCGATGAACTGCCCCATGCACAACCTGATCTTCGACGCGCGCGGCCGTTCCTACCGTGAACTGCCGCTGCGTCTCTTCGAGTTCGGCACGGTGTACCGCTACGAGAAGTCGGGCGTGGTGCACGGCCTGACCCGTTCGCGCGGCTTCACGCAGGACGACGCGCACATCTACTGCACCAAGGAGCAGATGGCGGAGGAGCTCGACAAGACGCTCACCTTCGTCCTGAACCTGCTGCGCGACTACGGTCTGACCGACTTCTACCTGGAGCTCTCCACCAAGGACCCGGAGAAGTTCGTCGGCTCGGACGAGATCTGGGAAGAGGCCACCGAGACGCTGCGCCAGGTTGCCGAGAAGCAGGGTCTGCCCCTGGTTCCGGACCCGGGCGGCGCCGCGTTCTACGGCCCGAAGATCTCGGTCCAGTGCAAGGACGCCATCGGCCGCACCTGGCAGATGTCGACCGTGCAGCTCGACTTCAACCTGCCGGAGCGCTTCGACCTGGAGTACACCGGTCCGGACGGGACCAAGCAGCGCCCGGTCATGATCCACCGCGCCCTGTTCGGCTCCATCGAGCGGTTCTTCGCCGTGCTGCTGGAGCACTACGCGGGTGCGTTCCCGGTCTGGCTGGCCCCGGTCCAGGCGGTCGGCATCCCGATCGGCGACGCGCACATCCCGTACCTCCAGGAGTTCGCTGCGCAGGCCAGGAAGAAGGGCCTGCGGGTCGAGGTGGACGCCTCCTCGGACCGGATGCAGAAGAAGATCCGCAACCAGCAGAAGGCCAAGGTGCCCTTCATGATCATCGCGGGTGATGAGGACATGGCCAACGGCGCCGTCTCCTTCCGTTACCGCGACGGATCGCAGGAGAACGGCATCCCGGTCGAGGATGCCATCGCCAAGATCCAGAAGGCCGTCGAGGACCGCGTCCAGGTCTGACCCGACCGACAGGGAGGCCCCCGGAGCGCTAACCG
>NZ_JBHVEE010000175.1:0-18753 GCF_042802415.1 Streptomyces sp. NPDC057486
TCCGGCGGTTCCAACCTTACCAGACTCTTTTTCGTTTCCGTTTCCGGTCCGAATTTGATTCCGGTGGCCTTTGGAGTGGCCTTTGCCTTTCGGCGTGTCCGCTACTTTAGTCGATTTCCTTGGCAGCTCATAATCGAGCCGCTGGGATCGATTACGGCATGCCGAATTCGCACCCGTCAGGGTGAATCGAAGGTAGTGGTTGGTCGCTTCCGGGTGCTCAACCTCGGTCCGATGGACCGTGCCGACAGCAGTACCCGTTCAAGCGGCTCGGACTACGTTAGGTGACCGGCAGGGGCGAGTCAAGTTGCGCGGCGGCGTGGCGCGTGGGGCCGGTACAGGCTCACCGTGGGGTCTCCGTCGATCCAGAAGCGCCAGGGGTGTGCGGCTCCGTCACCGCCCACGCCGGTGCGGGGGCCGTTGCGTACCAGGTCGCGCGGTGGTGGGGTGCCGTGCAGTACGGACAAGGGGGCACCCGGGTGGGCGATGGTGTCAGTGCCGTTCAGGCCTCGGTCGATGTCGAGGGCGGTAGCCAGACGGGCCGGGCCTTTGGCCAGTTCTCGGTCGCTGCGGGCCGAGATTCGACGTTTGCGGCTGAGTTCAGCACCCACCTGGATCTCACCCGCCCGGAGCAGTACACCGCTCGCCACGCCTTCGGGGCCGCACACCAGGTTGAGGCAGTGCCACATGCCGTAGGTGAAGTAGACGTAGGCGTGGCCGGGTGGTCCGAACATCACGCTGTTGCGCGCGGTGCGGCCACGGAAGGCGTGCGAGCCGGGGTCGATCTCGCCGGCGTACGCCTCCACCTCGGTGAGGCGGAGTTCGATGGGGCCGTCGCCTGTGATGCGTACCAGGGTCCGGCCCAGCAGGTCGGGTGCCACCTCCAGTACGGGGCGGTCGAAGAAATCCCGCATCAGCGGCGTACGGTCCAGGCCCTCGATCATGGCGTTCGAGGTTACCGGGAACCGACTACGGTCGTGGCGCGTATGTAGGGGTCAGACCAAGGAGGAGTAAATATGGGCTTCAAGCGGCTGCTCGCGAGCATGGGTGCCGGTGGTGCTTCGGTGGAGACGGAGCTGACCGAGCTCAACGTCGTGCCGGGCGGGGTCGTCCAGGGCGAGGTACGGATCCAGGGGGGTTCCGTGGCGCAGCAGATCGAGGGACTCTCGGTCGGTCTGCAGGCGCGCGTCGAGGTCGAGGGCAACGACCAGGAGATGAAGCAGGACATCGAGTTCACCAAGCTGCAGCTCGGTGGGGCGTTCGAGGTGCAGGCCGGTGCCGTGCACGTCGTTCCGTTCGGGCTCGAGATCCCGTGGGAGACGCCGATCACGATGTTCGGCGGTCAGCACCTGCGCGGCATGAACATCGGTGTGACCACCGAACTGGAGATCGCGCGGGCGCTGGACTCGGGCGACCTCGACCCGATCAACGTCCACCCGCTGCCGGCGCAGCAGGCGATCCTGGACGCGTTCGGGCAGCTGGGCTTCGGATTCCGCAGCGCGGACATGGAGCGTGGTCACATCCGCGGCACGCGTCAGCGGCTGCCCTTCTACCAGGAGATCGAGTTCTTCCCGCCGCAGCAGTACCGCGGGCTGAACCAGGTCGAGCTGACGTTCGTCGCGGACGACCGCGAGATGGATGTCGTGCTGGAAATGGACAAGAAGCCGGGGCTCTTCAGTGAGGGCAGCGACTCGTACCGGGCGTTCAAGGTCGGTCTGAACGACTTCCGGGGGACCGACTGGGCGGCATACCTCAATCAGTGGCTCGCCCAGGTCGGCGGTCGGCGCAACTGGCTCTAGGGTCGATGGCGAGACTCCAGAGCCGATCAGGAGAGGTGCTGACGTGACCGAGCCGAAGAGGCCGCCGCTGCCGCATGACTTCCATCCCGAGGTGCCTTCGTTCACGGTGGTGAGCGACGATCTTGCTCCCGGGGCCGTGCTGGCGGACGCCCAGGTGTTCGCGGCCGGGAACACCTCGCCGCAGCTGCGGTGGGAAGGGTTCCTGGTGGAGGCAAAGAGTTTCGCCGTGACCTGCTTCGATCCGGATGCTCCGACGGGCAGCGGATTCTGGCACTGGGTCGTGTTCGACATCCCGGCATCGGTCACGGAGCTGCCGGCCGGTGCGGGCAGCGGGAAGTTCGAGGGAATGCCCGCCGGTGCCGTTCAGGTCCGTAACGACTACGGGTCGAAGGAGTTCGGCGGCGCCGCACCGCCGGCCGGGGAGAACCACCGCTACGTCTTCACCGTGTATGCGGTGGACAGCGAGAAGCTGGGGCCGGACAGTAATGCGTCGCCCGCTGTGGTCGGGTTCAATCTGCGGTTCCACACGCTGGGCCGTGCTCAGCTGATCGGCGAGTACACCGGTCCCGCGTAGTAACCCGTGAGCTGAGAGTTCCCCTGCTGTTTGCCCTGCCCTGGTCTTGGAGAGATCAGGGCAGGGCATTTTTTATTGCGTTGTCCATCCCGGCCCGCCCAGCCAGAGTTGATCCGGGCCTGCCAGGGGGTGGGCGGCACACGGGAGGTGGGCGAGATGCGGGACACGCTGGTTCTCAACGCGAGCTTCGAGCCGCTGTCGACGGTGACACTGAACCGTGCGGTGGTGCTGATTCTGCAGGACAAGGCTGTTGTCGAGCAGTCGCATCCCGATCTCCGCATGCGTGGTGCCGCCGTGGACATCCCGGTACCCCGGGTGATCAGGCTCTGCCGGTACGTACGGGTGCCGTTCCGAAGACAGGCGCCGTGGTCCAGAAGGGGTGTGCTGATACGGGACCAGCACCGGTGCGCGTACTGCGGGCGACGGGCGACGACTGTCGACCATGTCGTGCCGCGCGCCCAGGGCGGCCAGGACACCTGGCTCAATACGGTGGCGTCCTGTGCCGAGGACAATCACCGCAAGGCGGCCCGGACGCCGGAGCAGGCGGGGATGCCATTGCTGCGGCAGCCCTTCGTACCGTCGCCCGCGGAAGCGATGCTGCTGGCGATGGGGGCCGGTGAGCGGTCGGCGCTGCCGGAGTGGTTGGACCGGACCGCCGCATAGCGGGCGTAGGTCGTCCACGCAGGTCGTCGTACCGAAAGCCCGTCTCCATGCGGAGGCGGGCTTTCGGGTTCAGCGGAGCACCAGCTGAACGATGGCGGCCGTGCCGACCACCACGATGAAACCGCGCAGCACGGTGGGGCTGAGGCGGCGCCCGACCTTGGCGCCGATCTGGCCGCCGAGCGCGGAGCCGACCGCGATCAGCACGACGGCCGTCCAGTCGAAGTCCGCGACGAAGAGGAAGAAGAGCGCGGCGACGCTGTTGACGACCGCTGCCAGCACGTTCTTGACGGCGTTGAGGCGCTGCATCGTGTCGTCGAGCAGCATGCCCATCAGGGAGAGGTAGATGATCCCCTGGGCGGCGGTGAAGTAGCCGCCGTAGACGCTGGCGAGCATCAGTCCGACGACGAGGAGCGGGCCGCCGTCGGACCGGGCGGTGGTGCCGTTGTGCTCGCGGCGGCGCCGGACGGCTTTGCTGATGCGAGGTTGCAGAATGACCAGGACGAGGGCCAGGGCGACCAGGATGGGCACGATGGTCTCGAACGCCGTGGAGGGCAGGGCCAGCAGCAGGGTGGCGCCGGTCAGCCCGCCGATGAGCGCGCCGATGCTCAGTCTGAGGACGCGGCGTCGCTGTCCGGCGAGTTCCTTGCGGTAGCCGATGGCGCCGCTGATGGAGCCGGGGATCAGGCCGAGGGCGTTGGAGACGGTGGCGGTGACCGGGGGCAGGCCGGTGGCGAGGAGGACCGGGAAGGTGATCAGCGTTCCGGAACCGACGACCGTGTTGATCGCGCCCGCGCTGATGCCCGCGCCGAAGACGGCGAGCATTTCCCAGATGGACATTCCGATTCCCCCGTGCATGATCAGTGCTTGATGCACTGATCATGCACGATGGTGTGTACGCGTCAGTCGACCGGGGGTTCCTCGCGGCGCTCCTTGCCGGTGTTGAAGCCGGGGACGCCGCTGCCGAGGTTCCCGAAGGCGCCGCTGAGGCCCTTGAGAGCGTCGCCGATCTCGCTCGGCACGATCCAGAGCTTGTTGGCGTCGCCCTCGGCGATCTTCGGGAGCATCTGGAGGTACTGGTACGAGAGGAGTTTCTGGTCCGGGTCGCCGGCATGGATGGACTCGAAGACCGTCCGGATGGCCTGGGCCTCACCCTCGGCGCGCAGGGCCGCGGCCTTGGCCTCACCCTCGGCGCGCAGGATCGCGGACTGCTTCTCGCCCTCCGCGGTGAGGATCGCGGACTGCCGGGTTCCCTCGGCCTGGAGGATCGCGGCACGCTTGTCACGGTCGGCGCGCATCTGCTTCTCCATCGAGTCCTGGATGGAGGTCGGCGGTTCGATCGCCTTGAGCTCGACGCGGTTGACGCGGATACCCCACTTGCCGGTGGCTTCGTCGAGGACACCGCGGAGGGCGGCGTTGATCTCCTCGCGGGAGGTCAGGGTCCGCTCCAGGTCCATGCCACCGATGATGTTGCGGAGGGTGGTGACGGTGAGCTGCTCGATCGCCTGGATGTAGCTGGCGACTTCGTACGTCGCGGCCCGCGCGTCCGTCACCTGGTAGTAGATGACGGTGTCGATATTGACGACCAGGTTGTCCTGGGTGATCACCGGCTGGGGAGGGAACGGGACGACCTGTTCGCGGAGGTCGATCCGGTTGCGGATGGTGTCGATGAACGGAACGACGATGTTCAGGCCTGCGTTGAGCGTGCGGGTGTAGCGGCCGAAGCGCTCCACGATGGCGGCGCTGGCCTGCGGGATGACCTGGATCGTCTTGATCAGGGCGATGAAGACGAGCACCACCAGAATGATCAGGACGATGATGATCGGTTGCATCGTGTTCCTCGTGCCCTTCGGTTGCCGACGGATCGCGATGATCGGGGTCGGATCTCATGAGGTCCGGATCTCATGATGATCGACATCGAGTCTGGCAGACCGAGATCCGCCGTGTGAGCGGTTCGGTCACATGACAACGGCCGTGGCACCGTCGATGTCCACGACATCCACCTGCCGGCCGGGTTCAAAACTCTGCTCTCCGTCGTAGGCGCGGGCCGACCAGATCTCCCCGGCCAGCTTGATCCGGCCACCGCTGCCGTCGACCCGTTCCAGGACGACTGCCTGACGGCCTTTCAGCGCATCGATGCCGGTGGCCAGTTGAGGCCGGTCGGCGCGGTGCCTGGCGGCGATCGGGCGAACCACCGCGATGAGAGCGACGGAGACGACCACGAAGACCAGGACCTGGGCCACGATGCCGCCGCCGAGCGCGGCGACGACCGCCGCGACGACCGCTCCGACAGCGAACATCCCGAACTCGGGCATCGCGGTCAGGACGAGCGGAATACCCAGCCCGACCGCGCCGATCAGCCACCACACCCACGCATCGATGTCCACCCGGTCATGGTAGGACCGTGAGTCCCTCGCCGACAGGGCTTCGATCAGGACATTCGGGGCACAGTGCGTTCAGGACGCCGGTGTTCAGGACAGCGGGAGGCCGTGTGCGGTGTATCGGTCGCCGGTGTGCTCGACGATGAGCGGCAGACCGAAGCAGAGGGAGAGGTTGCGGGAGCTGAGCTCGGTCTCCATGGGGCCTGCGGCGAGGACCTTGCCCTGGCGGATCATGAGGACGTGGGTGAAGCCCGGGGCGATCTCCTCGACATGGTGCGTCACCATGATCATGGAGGGGGCCAACGGGTCGCGTGCGAGCCGGCCGAGGCGGCGGACCAGATCCTCGCGGCCGCCGAGGTCGAGACCTGCGGCGGGCTCGTCGAGGAGCAGCAGCTCCGGGTCGGTCATCATGGCGCGGGCGATCAGGGTGCGCTTGCGCTCGCCCTCGGAGAGGGTGCCGAACCTGCGGTCGAGGAACTCGGTCATGCCGAGCCGGTCGAGGAACGCGCGGGCCCGGTCCTCGTCGACGGCGTCGTAGTTCTCGTGCCAGGTGGCGGTCATGCCGTACGCCGCGGTGAGCACCGTCTGCAGGACGGTCTGGCGCTTGGGCAGCTTCTCCGCCATGGCGACGCCCGCGATACCGATCCGCGGGCGCAGGTCGAAGACGTCGGTGCCGACGCCGCCGAGTTGTTCGCCGAGGATCGTGGCGCTGCCCTTGGTCGGGAAGAGGTAGCTGGACGCGATGTTGAGGAGGGTGGTCTTGCCGGCGCCGTTCGGGCCGAGGATGACCCAGCGCTCCCCCTCCTTGACCGACCAGGAGACGCCGTCCACCAGAGCGCGTCCGTCGCGGACCACGGATACGTCCACCAGCTCCAGTACATCGCTCATGAGCGCGTTGTCTCCCCATGCAGTCTCGAGATCGTCGCGTGCCTGTGGGCACAGCTCCCAGGGAAAACCTACGCCACCCCAGGAGTGCTCCAGCTCTTAGGTCCGGTTCCCTAGGCTGTTCCCATGCTTTCGGAACCACGCTCGGGGCTGCTGGCCTCATGGGGAAACGCGCTTCTGGCCGGACTTGTCTCACCGGACGACGCTGCGCTCGCGATTGTCGGAGAGGACGCGGTGCACCGCGTCGAGGGGCTGCCGGGTGAGGCGGGACCGGTCGGGCTCACGCTGGCCCTGGGGCGGCTGCGCGGATTGGGAGTGACGGGCTTCCGGGTCGCGCTGCCGGTGCCGGGGCATCCGCTCGGGCTCAGCGGCCCGCCCGAGTTCAATGCGCGGGCGCTGGAGGCGGAGGAGGCGGTGATCGCGTCCGGTGCGCCGTACGGACTGGTGCCCGAGGTGCGGGAGGCGGGGCCTGCCGGTGATCTGCACGTCGAGGTGGTGTGGTGCTGTCTGCCGGTGCGGGAGGCGCCGCCGGCCGATGTGCCGTCGCTGAGTGAGGCGGAGCGGGAGCTCGCGGAGGCGTTGCGGGATGCGACGGCGACGCTGTCGAGGCTCGATGTGGCCGGGTCCGGGCCGGTGGCGGAGGCGGCGCTGGATGCGTACCGGGCGCGGGCGGAGCGGGGGCGGGAGCTGCTCGCTCCGGGATATCCGCCGCGGGCGGTGCGGGTGCTGGAGCTGGCGCAGCGGGTGGGGCTGCTGATCTCGCTGGCGTACGAGAACGGGCACGGGGGGGCGGTGAGCGCGTCGGAGATCGCGGCCCGGGGGGCGGCGCTGCGGCCGGTGGAGCGAGTGGCTCGGCGGGCGCAGGTGGCGGCCTACAACGCGTATGTGGAGGGGCGGGAGCGGGGGTGAGGGCAGTCCGGTGATCCCCGGCGGATCAGCGCACGGCGTCGGGATTTCGGGACCGCGCTCAGACGCAGGAACGGGGCCGGGGCGTCCGGTGGCCCGTCCGTCCTCGATCGCTGGAGGGGCTTGATCGTGCCGGGCGGGTGCGGCTCGCCCCGTTGCGGCTCGATCCTCGGTGGTGGTGGGCCGTGAGTTGTGGTGGGCCGTGAGTTGTGGTGGGGGCAGCATGGTCGATGCCGGACGGGTCCCTTTCGGGACCGTCCGGCATCGAGAGAACCGGGGTGGTCAGCCGTTGTGGCCGACGTTGCCGAAGGCCGGGTTGAGCAGGCCGATCACGTTGACCGTGTTGCCGACCACGTTCACCGGGACGTGGACCGGGGCCTGGATGACGTTGCCACTGAGCACGCCCGGGGAGTGGGTCGCCACACCGTGGGCGCCCGCGCCGTGACCGGTGGCGGAGGCCGCGCCGGCGCCCGCGGCGATGATGCCACCGGCGATCATGGTGACGGCAGCGGCCTTCTTCAGGTTCTTCACTTCAGGATCCTCCTCGCGTCGCTGCGGCCGGCCGCCGCAGCACGCCATGGAGAACGCCCCCGGGCCCGCCGGGATGCGCCGTTCGGGTGACATACACCCGACAGTATGAATCTCACTCCGGAGGGAACCGCTCCGCTTCGGCGCTGATCAGCCCGCCACCCCGTGGCGTACGGCCCAGAGCGCCGCCTGGGTACGGTCCGCCAGATCCAGCTTCATCAGGATGTTCGAGACGTGCGTCTTGACGGTCTTCTCGGAGAGAACCAGGGCCCGCGCGATCTCGCGGTTGGAGCGGCCGTCGGCTATCAGGCCGAGGACCTCCCGCTCCCGTTCGGTGAGGGTGCTCCCACGGCCGGTCCCGGTGCCTGAGTCCTCCTGGGCGAGGAGAGCCCCGGCGACCTCCGGCTGGAGCAGGACATGGCCCGCATGGACCGAGCGGATGGCGCCGGCCAGCGCGTCCGGGTCGACGTCCTTGTACACGTAACCGGAGGCGCCCGCACGCAGGGCGGGAACCACCGTCCGCTGCTCGGTGAAGCTGGTGACGATCAGCACCTTGGCCGGGTTGTCCAGTTCGCGGAGCTTGCGGAGCGCCTCGATGCCGTCGGTGCCCGGCATCTTGATGTCCATCAGCACCACGTCGGGGCGGAGTTCCTCGGAGCGGGCGACTCCTTCGGCGCCGTCGGCCGCCTCGCCGACCACCTCTATGTCGTCCTGGATCTCCAGGAACGTACGCAGACCTCGGCGGACCACCTGGTGGTCGTCGACCAGCAGCACCCTGATGATCTTGTCAGCCACCGGGGACCTCCATCTCGATCGTGGTGCCCTTGCCGGGCGCCGATTCAACGGTGAGCCTGCCACCGACACCACTCGCGCGGTCCCGCATCGACACCAGCCCCAGATGACGACCCGCCTGCCGCGTCGCCGTGGGCTCGAATCCGCTGCCGTCGTCCGTGATCCGCAACACCGTGCCGCTGCCACGACGGGCCAGCGTGACGTCGACCTGCTCGGCGCCCGAGTGGCGCAGTGCGTTGTGCAGGGCCTCCTGGGAGACCCGGAGCAGCGCCTCCTCCTGGGCGGCGGGCAGGGCTCGTACGCCGAGGCTCTCGAAGGTGACCTTGGCGGTGTGGGCGCGGTCCAGGACCTGGACCTGGGTGCGGAGCGTGGCGATCAGACCGTCCTCGTCGAGCGCTGCGGGGCGCAGTTCGACGACGGCGGCGCGCAACTCGTCCACTGCCTCCGCGGCCAGCGCGGCGACCTGCTGGAGCTCGCCCTTGGCGCGGGCCGGGTCGCGGTCGACGAGGGCGGCGGCCGCCTGGGCCGTCAACCGCAGGGAGAACAGCTTCTGGCTGACCGCGTCGTGCAGCTCGTGGGCGAGGCGGGAGCGCTCCTCGGCGATGGTGAGCTCGCGGCTGCGCTCGTACAGCCGGGCGTTCGTGAGGGCGATCGCCGCGTGCTGGGCGAGGATCGACAACAGCGCTTCGTCCTGCGCGGTGAAGCCGCAGCCGCCCTGGGGTTTGGGGCAGCGCTTGTTGGCGAGGAAGAGCGCGCCGATGATCTCGTCGCCGTCCCTGATGGGCAGGCCCAGGAAGTCGGACATGTCCGGGTGGGCGGCCGGCCAGCCCTCGAAGCGGGGGTCCTTGCGGACGTCGGCGAGGCGCTCCGGCTTCGCCTCGTGGAGCATCGCGGCGAGGATGCCGTGCTGCCGGGGCAGCGGGCCGATGGCCTTCCACTGCTCGTCGCTGACGCCGTCGACGACGAACTGGGCGAAGCCGCCGTGGTCGTCGGGGACGCCCAGGGCCGCGTACTCGGCGTCCAGCAGTTCGCGGGCCGAGGCGACGATGGTCTTCAGGACGTCACGCACTTCGAGGTGGCGGCTCATGGCGAGCAGCGCGTCACTCACCGCTGCGAGGCCCGACGGTGGGCTGTGGCTCATGGCCTCACCGTACCGGCGGGGGTGGGGCTCCGGATCGGCCTGCGGACGGCCGGTGCCTAGGGCGCCGGCCCTAGGTCGAAGTGCCTTGCGGGGGTGCGGCTCGCGGACGAGGCGCGGGGCACGGCGGCATTCCTACGTTGGGGGTGCCGAGGTCCATCGGTGATCGCCTAGGTAACAAGGGGACGGTTGGCATGCCTGTCGCGATGATCACGGGCGCTTCGAAGGGACTGGGACGTGCGCTGGCAGCCGCGCTCGCTCAGCGGGGCTGGGATCTGGTGCTGGACGCCAGGACCGAGAGCGCGCTGGGGGAGACGGCGAAGGAGCTGGCGGCGTGCGGGGCGCGGGTGGCGGCCGTACCCGGGGATGTCACGGATGCCGCGCACCGCGGGGCACTGGTGGCCGCCGCCGGTGAGTTCGGCGGGCTCGATCTGCTGGTGAGCAATGCGAGTGCGCTGGGTGCGGAGCCGCTCGTGCGGCTCGACGCGCTGTCGCTGGGCGGGCTCCGGCAGGCGCTGGAGACCAATGTGGTGGCGGCGCTCGGTCTGGTGCAGGGGACGCTGCCGCTGCTGCGGGCGTCGGCGGCGGGCGCGGTCGTGATGGTGAGTTCGGACGCGGCCGCGGAGCCGTACGAGACCTGGGGCGGTTACGGGGCGTCGAAGGCGGCGCTCGACCAGCTGGCCGCGGTGCTGGGGGTGGAGGAGCCGGGGCTGCGCGTGTGGGCGGTCGATCCGGGCGACATGCAGACCGATCTGTATGCGGCGGCGGTACCGGAGGACGAGGATCCGCGGCCGCGTCCGGAGAGCGTGGTGCCCGCGTTCCTGCGTCTGCTGGACCGCCGGCCCGCGAGCGGACGGTATGCGGCACCTGCGCTGTCGGAGACAACAGAGACAGTGGTGGAGCTGTGACCGCCCTGGACGCGTTGACGGTGCCCGCGGAGCTCTCGGCCCGGGTGCCGGCGGAGCAGCGCGGCGCGGGGCGTGATGACGTACGGATGCTGGTGTCCCGGGGTCAGGAAGTGTCGCACCATGCGTTCCGGGAGCTGCCGGGGCAGCTGCGGGCCGGGGACGTGCTCGTCGTCAATACGTCTGCGACGCTGCCCGCCGCGGTGAACGGGCGGACCGGCGGTGCGCGGGTGGTCGTGCACTTCTCGACGCGGGGTGACGACGGGCGCTGGGCGGTGGAGCTGCGCCACCCCGACGGGACGGGGGCGACGGTGCCGCGTCGCGGTGGGCCGACGGGGACGGTCGTCCACCTGCCGGGCGGCTCGCGGCTGGTGCTGCAGGAGCCGCTGGGCGGTGCGGCGGCGGGCGCCAGATTGTGGTGGGCGCGGGTGTCGACGGAGGTGCCGGGGCTGCTGCGGCGGTACGGGCGGCCGATCCGCTACGGGTACACGGAGCGGGACCAGCCGTTGTCCGCGTATCAGACGGTGTTCGCGGTTCGGGCCCCCGACGGGAGCGGTTCGGCGGAGATGCCGAGCGCAGCGCGGCCGTTCACGCCGCGGCTGGTGGCCGCGCTGGTGCGTCGCGGGGTGCAGTTCGCGCCGCTGACGCTGCATACCGGGGTGGCGTCGGCCGAGGCGTACGAGCCGCCGTACCCGGAGCGCTTCGAGGTGCCGCGGACGACGGCCTGGCTGGTCAACGCGGCACGGGCGGCGGGCGGGCGGGTGATCGCGGTCGGTACGACGGCGGTGCGGGCGCTGGAGACGTCTGCGGGCGCGGACGGGGTGGTGCGGCCGGCGGCCGGCTGGACGGATCTGGTGGTGACGCCGCAGCGCGGGGTGCGGGCGGTGGACGGGCTGCTGACCGGGCTGCACGAGCCGGAGGCCTCGCATCTGTTGTTGCTGGAGGCGGTCGCGGGGCGGGCCGCGCTGCAGTGCGCATACCCGGAGGCGCTGCGGCACCGGTACCTCTGGCATGAGTTCGGGGACGTGCATCTGCTGCTCCCCGAAGGGGAGTCTCACGCTCCGAATTGCCGAAGCAACGATTGGTGAAGTTGTTAAGCGGCCGATGTGAGGCCGCGCATAGGACCCACGTCACTTACGAAGTCGGCTAGTGGATACATAAGGCCCACATGAGTGGTCATGAGCCGGGACCGTCCCGTTCGAGTGCTCCCCTGATCCACTACCCAGCTTCGTACGTCACTTCTTTGCCACGGGATTTTGCGGCCGCTAAGAATTGCACTCGTCCCCGACGGAGATGCGAATCGTCGCTTCCGTCTCGTCCTCCGTGAGGACTCCAGCGATTCGAAGAGGTACGACTGAATGTCCGCGTCCAGCATCCCCCGCCGTATTCGCTGCCTGAACAAGACCCAGAAGCTCTCCGTGGCGGGCGTCTCCGCCGTCGCCGTCGCCGCTCTCTCGCTCTCCCTCGTCCCGGCCCACGCCGAGACGCCGGCCGAGCCGCAGACCGAGCCGCAGGCCGCTTCCGCCGCTCCGGTGGCCTTCAGCCTCGCCCCCAGTGCCCCGCAGGCCAGGACCATCCAGGCCAGCATCATCGAGCAGCACTCCACCGCCGAGAAGCTGGTGCAGGCCGCTGACGCGGCCAAGGCGAAGCTGGCCGCCGCAGCCAAGGCGAAGGCCGAGGCAGCCGCGAAGGCCAAGGCCGAGGCCGCCGCGAAGGCCAAGGCCGAGGCCGCGAAGCGGTCCTCCCAGGCCACCACGCGCTCCGTCGCCCGTACTCCGGTCTACGCCAACAACCTGGACGGCTGGATCTCCGAGGCGCTGGCCATCATGAAGGCCAAGGGCATCCCGGGTTCGTACGACGGTCTGCACCGCAACATCATGCGCGAGTCCACCGGTAACCCGAACGCGATCAACGGCTGGGACATCAACGCCCAGAACGGCACCCCGTCCTGCGGTCTGCTGCAGGTCATCCAGCCGACGTTCAACGCGTACCACGTCCCCGGTACCTCGATGAACATCTACGACCCGGTCGCCAACATCACCGCCGCGGCCAACTACGCCGCCGACCGGTACGGCTCGATCGACAACGTCAACAGCGCGTACTGATCGACGCGGCACGGCACGGCACCGCACACGCCGAAGGGCGGCACCCGGTCCGGGGTGCCGCCCTTCGGCGTTCCGTGCGCGGTGCCCACGCCTACTTGCGCATGACCTCGGGCTCGTGGCGGCGCAGCAGTCGCGCGACCGCGAAGCCGCAGACGATGCCGAGGAACAGCAGCACCGAGACGTTCATCCCCCACTGACCGGCCGTGTGCTCCCACAGCGGGTCCAGGTCGGTCGGGTTCTTCTGGTCCCACGGCGGCATCAGGTGCGCCAGGTCGAGCGTCGAGCCCGCGCCCGCGATGGCCCAGCGGGACGGCATCAGCCAGGCGAACTGCTCCAGGCCGGGCGATCCGTACACCTGGAAGAGGATGCCGGTGAAGACGACCTGGACGATCGCGAACATGACCAGCAGCGGCATGGTCTTCTCGGAGGTCTTCACCAGCGAGGAGATCACCAGACCGAACATCATCGACGTGAAGCCGAGCGCGATGATCGTCACGCAGAGCTCGACGGCCGGCGGCATGATCAGACCCTCTTCGGGCAGATCGCGGGTGGCGAAGCCGATCCCGCAGATGATGACGCCCTGGATGGCCGTGATCACGCCGAGGACGATCACCTTGGACATCAGATAGGCGGAGCGGGAGAGGCCGGTGGCCCGTTCCCGTTCGTAGATGACGCGTTCCTTGATCAGTTCTCGTACGGAGTTGGCCGCACCGGAGAAGCACATGCCGACCGCGAGGATCAGCATGATCGTTCCGGCATCTCCGTTGAACCGGGACGGCGGCTTCGGCGGGGCCAGGCCGAAGTCGGCCGGGATGACCACGCTGACGATGCCGAGCACCGCCGGGAGGATCACCATCAGACCCATGAAGCCCTTGTCGGACGCGATCACCGACACGTACCTGCGCATCAGCGTCCACAGCTGCGTCCCCCAGCCCTGCGGCTTCGGCGGGCGCATCTGCTGCGGGGGCGGCATGTGTACGGACTGTGCGGCGACGGCGTCGATGTCCGCGGCGTACATCTGGTAGTGCTGCGAACCGCGCCAGCGGCCCGCCCAGTCGTAGTCGCGGTAGTTCTCGAACGCGGAGAAGACATCGGCCCAGGTGGTGTAGCCGAAGAAGTTGAGCGCTTCCTCCGGCGGACCGAAGTACGCGACGGAGCCGCCCGGCGCCATCACGAGCAGCTTGTCGCAGATCGCCAGCTCGGCCACCGAGTGCGTGACGACGAGGACCGTACGGCCGTCGTCGGCGAGGCCGCGCAGCAGCTGCATGACATCGCGGTCCATGCCCGGGTCGAGGCCCGAGGTCGGCTCGTCCAGGAAGATCAGCGACGGCTTGGTGAGCAGCTCCAGGGCGACCGAGACACGCTTGCGCTGTCCACCGGAGAGCGAGGTGACCTTCTTGTCCTTGTGGATGTCGAGCTTGAGCTCGGTGAGGACCTCATGGATCCGGGACTGGCGCTCGGCCTCGGTGGTGTCCGCGGGGAAGCGGAGCTTGGCCGCGTACTTGAGGGCCTTGGCGACCGTGAGTTCCTTGTGCAGGATGTCGTCCTGCGGGACGAGACCGATGCGCTGGCGCAGCTCGGCGAACTGCTTGTACAGGTTCCGGTTGTCGTAGAGGACGTCACCCTGGTTGGCGGGCCGGTAGCCGGTGAGCGCCTTGAGCAGGGTGGACTTGCCGGAACCCGAGGGGCCGATGACCGCGATCAGCGACTTCTCCGGGACGCCGAACGAGACGTCCTTCAGGATCTGCTTCCCACCGTCGACCGTCACCGTGAGGTGGCGGGCGGAGAAGGAGACCTCACCGGTGTCGACGAACTCTTCCAGCCGGTCACCGACCAGACGGAAGGTCGAGTGACCGACACCGACGATGTCGTTCGGGCCGATCAGCGCGGTGCCGGACTTCTGGAGCGGCTGACCGTTGACGTACGTGCCGTTGTGGGAACCGAGATCGCGGATCTCGAAGCGGCCGTCGGGTGTCGCGTGGAACTCGGCGTGGTGACGCGAGACCTGGAGGTCGGAGACGACGAGTTCGTTCTCCAGGGCACGACCGATGCGCATGACCCGGCCCAGGGCCACCTGGTGGAACGTCGTCGGACTGCGGTCCCCGTAGACCGGCGGAGCCCCCGCGGCACCACCGGGTCCGCCCGCGGCGGGCGGCTTCGCCACGCCCTGCTGATGCGGGACCTGAGGCTGCTGCGGCGCGCCCTGCTGCTGCCATGCCTGCTGCTGGTGCGCCGCGGGGTCCTGCTGCTGTCCCGGCCGGCCCGCACCGCCCTGCTGGGGCTGCTGAGCGGGGGCCTGCTGCGCGCCCGCGGCCTGACCGCTGTACACATCGGCGGCGCCGCTGAAGCTCAGCCGCGGTCCGTCAGTGGCGTTGCCCAGGTGCACGGCCGAACCCGGCCCGATTTCCATCTGGTGGATCCGCCGGCCCTGCACATAGGTGCCGTTGGTGGAACCGTGGTCCTCGATGAACCAACTCCGGCCCGCCCAGCTGATCGTGGCATGCCGCCACGAAACCCTGGCGTCGTCGATCGTCAGGTCGCCCTGTGGATCGCGACCGAGGGTGTATGGCCTGGACGGATCGAGCGTCCAGGTCCTTCCATTCAATTCCAGTACGAGTTCCGGCACTCCGCGCCCCACTAGTTGTCCCCCGAGTTACCCCCATCACAGGGAGTCTAGGGATGCTGAACATCGTGGGGAACTATTCCAGGAGCAGTCACCGATACGAAAGTCGGGCGGGGTCAAGACCGAATCGAGACCTGCTGCGACGCACCGTTGACGGAGGAGAAACAGGCTCGGAGAGTGGGAAGCGCCCACGAGTGTGTACGGATCAAGAGTGACCAGGTCAACTCAGGGCATCCCGGCGCGGATTGAGGGGGTCCCTGATGGCGGGGTACGCACGCGGGAGCGGGGACGGCAGTACGGGGCGTATCCCGTGGGGTGACGTGGTGTCGGCGGCCATCGCCTCGGTCAGCTGGGCGATGGCCGGGATGGCGGGGACAGCGGCCCTCGGGCTGCATCTGCTCGGGGCCGACTCGGCCGGGGCGCTGGGACCGATGACGGCGGCCGTCGTGGTGCTGGGAGCGGGTGGATCGGTCTCCCCGTCCGGCAGTGTCTCGGCGTTCGGGCTGGACGACGCCGAGGCGCACACCGCACTCGCGGTCACACCGCTCGGGGTGGGGCTGGTCGGTGCACTGCTGCTCTCCGTCTTCTTCCTGCGGTCGCTGCGCGGGGTGGGAGCGGTGGTCTCCGGTGCCGAACTCGCCGTCCGCGCAGGGGCGGTGGCGGCCATGTTCGTCGCCGTGCTCGGCGGGCTCGCCTGGGCAGGTCATGATGTCGCGACGATCGACGGCGGGGCGCTGGGGCTGGGCGGGGCGCCAGGGACGGGAGGCAGTGGCGGTCTGCCCGGCGGGCTCGGTGATCCGATCGGACTGCTGCCGGACCGGCTGGCGGATCTCGCCCGGGCGCAGGCACAGGTCGGGTTCACCGTCGACTCTTCCAAGTCCCTTGCAGGTGGCGTGTGTTGGGTGCTCGGAGTGCTGGTCATCGCCCTGCTCGCCTCGCGCCGCACCCCGTTGCCGTCCGGGCTGGCACGGTTGGACCGGACGGTGCGCCCTGCGGCGTCCGCGGTCGTGTCGGTGCTGCTGGTCGCTGTGGTCGCCGGGTGCGCGGCCGCGGCGTACGCGGCGGTCGGCGACGCCCACCCGAAACGTATCGTCGGCGCCGCGCTGCTCGGGGCGCCGAACGGGGCGTGGCTCGGGGTGCCGCTCGGCCTCTTCGTGCCGTGGGACGGGCAGGCGACCGGTGAGCTGGCCAAGGTGCTGCCCGATCCGCTGGACGAGCTGTTACGGGTGTCCGCCGACGAGCCGGTGACGGTCGGGCGGCTGGCCGGGCTGGACGGCCGGGTCTGGCTGCTGGCGGTCGCCGCCGCGGTGATGATGCTGTACGCGGGGGTGCTGGCCGCGACCCGCACGCCCCGGGGGGAGCTGACCGGGGCGGGGTTCGTGGGGCGGTGTGCGGTGCGGCTCGGAGGCGTAACAGCGTCGGCGCTGGCGCTCCTGGTGTGGCTGACGCAGGTGTCCGCGGATGCGTCGCTCTCGGTGCTGGGCCTCGACGCGTTCGGCGCCGGGATCGAGTTGCACGGGCGGGCGGGGACGGCTGCCCTGCTGGGTGCGGTGTGGGGTGCGGGCGCGGGTGCCGCGGGGGCGGCGGTGGCCTGGCTGGCGGGGGCGGTTCCGTCGGGGGCGGGGCCGGCCGGCGGAGGCAGCGGTGGCGGTGGGGGGCCCGGACCGTACACACCGTCGCGGGTGTACCGGCCGTCGCACGACGAGACCAATCCGTATCTGCGTCCGTATCCGGATCCGGCAGGGGACGGGATTCATGGTGCGCCAACGGTGACGGGGCCGATCGGTCCGCCCGTACGGCCGGCGGTGCCCCCGCCGGGGCCCGGACCCGGGCCGGGGGATGCGGAAGGATTGCCGCCGCCGGGCCGGCCGCCCAAGGCCGGCTGACCGCGTTGTCCCCGACGGCCGGACCGGCCCGTGAGAGCGCCCGGCCCCGGACGGGGCGGCGCTTCATCCTGCCCGGAGGGCAGGCGGGACCCTTGGGGCCTGTGAGCTCCTCCGAATCGCCCGTCGCATCCGACACGCGCCGTGCAGGGCCGCTCACTCCCGCCGGGGACAGGGGCCGGGGCGGCTCGGCCGGGGACCGTTTCCCCTGTCCGGTCCGCGGGACGGGGGTTCGAGGGGGTGAGGGAGACCGATACGGTGGGAACACCATGAGCGCATCTCAGTCCCCTCAGTCCTCCCCGTCTCCCGAGCCCTCTGAGGCCCCTGAGTCCCGTCAGGGCACCGACACCCCCACCCTTCTCGTGAAGATCTTCGGGAAGGACCGTCCGGGAATCACCGCCGGGCTCTTCGACACGCTCGCCGCCTATGCGGTCGATGTCGTCGACATCGAGCAGGTCGTCACCCGTGGCCGCATCGTTCTGTGCGCACTGGTCACCACCCCCACCGCGGGCGGTACCACCGAGGGCGACCTGCGGGCGACCGTGCACAGCTGGGCCGAATCGCTGAAGCTGCAGGCCGAGATCATCTCCGGTACCGGTGACAACCGGCCGCGTGGATACGGGCGCTCCCATGTGACCGTGCTCGGACACCCGCTGACCGCCGAGTCGACCGCCGCCATAGCGGCCACGATCACGTCGACCGGCGGCAACATCGACCGGATCTTCCGGCTGGCGAAGTACCCGGTCACGGCCGTCGAGTTCGCCGTGTCCGGCACCGGAACCGCGGAGCTGCGGACCGCGCTGGCGACCGAGGCCGCCGGCATCGGCGTCGATGTGGCGGTCGTGTCCGCCGGGCTGAGCCGCCGGGCGCAGCGGCTGGTCGTCATGGATGTCGACTCGACGCTGATCCAGGACGAGGTCATCGAGCTGTTCGCGGCGCACGCCGGCTGTGAGGACAAGGTCGCCGAGGTGACCGAGCAGGCGATGCGTGGGGAGCTCGATTTCGAGCAGTCGCTGCACGCGCGGGTGGCACTGCTGGCCGGGCTCGATGTGTCGGTGGTGGAGAAGGTGCGCGCCGAGGTGCGACTGACCCCCGGTGCGCGCACCCTGATCCGCACGCTGAAGCGGCTCGGCTATCAAGTGGGCGTCGTCTCCGGCGGGTTCACCCAGGTCACGGACGACCTGAAGGAGCGGCTCGGGCTCGACTTCGCCTCCGCCAACACTCTGGAAGTGGTCGACGGCAAGCTCACCGGACGGGTCGTCGGCGACGTCGTGGACCGGGCGGGCAAGGCCCGGCTGCTGCGCAGCTTCGCCGAGCAGGCCGGGGTGCCGCTGGCGCAGACCGTCGCGATCGGTGACGGTGCGAATGACCTGGACATGCTGAACACGGCCGGTCTCGGGGTCGCCTTCAATGCCAAGCCGGTCGTCCGCGAGGCCGCGCACACCGCGGTGAACGTGCCGTTCCTGGACACCGTGCTGTATCTGCTCGGGATCACCCGCGAAGAGGTCGAGGCCGCCGACGGTCTCGCCTGACCGATCGACCGCTCCGGGTACGCGGATGGGCCCGGCACCTCACCC
>NZ_JBHVEE010000176.1:0-18335 GCF_042802415.1 Streptomyces sp. NPDC057486
CAACCGCCGCGACGCATGCGTCGAGGAAGTCGACACCTTCCTCCAACGCGCCACCCACGAAGGCCTCCTACGCCCCGACCTCCCCCACGGCTGGGCAAACGCCCTGCTCCCCCAGCTCATGCACCTCGTCTCCCGGCAACTGCCCGAACTGAGCGCCGCACAGGCGGCGGACGTCGTCGTCGATACCCTGCTGCGCGGTCTCGGAGCGTCCTGACACGACGAAGGCCCCCTGGAACACAGGTGTTCGTGTGTTCCAGGGGGCCTTCGTACGCGTCCGCGGCGTGCGCCTCCGCCGACGCTCAGCTCATTCCGCCGCCTCCGGGCCCTCGGCGGTACCGGAGGCTCCCTGACCCTCCTCCTCGCGCGGGCGCCGGAAGACCGCCGGAGGAATCGGCACGGTTCCGGGGATGCGGAAGTGCCAGGCCCAGTCTCATATGTCTCTCCTCATGCGATGACCCGGTCGGGGTCCTTGCCGCTCAGCGGGACACCGAGCAGGCTCTCCAGTGCGGCGACCGTGCGGGCGGGGTCCACAGCGTGGACGGTGGCGAATCCCAGTTCCGCCGCGGGCGGCAGGTACTGCTCGGTGTCATCGACGAACACGCAGTCCTCGGCCTTCAGGCCGAGCGCGTCGAGCACCAGCCGGTACATCTCCGGCTCGGGCTTGCGCGTCCCGTGGACCTCCGACAGCACCACGGCGTCGTAGAGCCTCTCCAGCTCGTACCCGTCGTACAGGTTCCACGGGGCCAGGCCGACGGAGTTCGAGAGGATGCCGACCTTCACTCCGGCCCGGCGCGCGGCAGCCGCCGCGGCGATCACCGAGGTCTCGGGGCGCAGGTCGGCGAAGACGCGGCCCATCAGGTTCTCCGGCCGGACACCGAGGAGCCGGCCGGCCGCCTCGTTCCAATGTGTCTGGGTGAGCGTGCCACGTTCCAGCCTCTCGGTGAGCCGGATTCCCTCGGGGTCCAGATAGAGGCCGGTGAGCAGAGTCCCCGCGGCCAGTCCCTCGCGCTTCTCAAAAGCGAGTGCGGCAGGCAGCAGAGGGGTCGTCAGCACACCACCGAAATCGAGGACGAGGCCCTTGCGGTACTGAGTCATGTTCACACCTTAGCCTTAGAAGGTGTGCGACACCTGCCTCGCACCAGGTCGCCATGTTTCCTGCCATGGGGACACATATAGGACGGTCGCATGCGGTCGCATGTGAACTCGTCGGCAGGTCGGCCATGTCCGGCTGAGGAGGTTCTTCCCGCCCGCCGCACCGCATCTCCGTACGGGCGGCCCGGTCAGTCCTTCAGCCGGCGCGGATGCGCGGGGTACACCCCCAGGATGCGGACCTCGGAGGAGAAGAACCGCAGTTCGTCCAGGGCGAGGGCGACGCGCTCCTCGTCGGGGTGCCCCTCGATCTCCACGTAGAAGCGGCTGGCGTCGAGCCCCGCGCCCATCTGATAGCTCTCGATCTTGGTGAGGTTCACCCCGCTGCTGGCGAACCCGCCGAGTGCCTTGTACAGCGCGCTCGGGATGTTGCGTACACAGAAGAACAGGCTCGTCATCGTCGGCTGCCCCACCGGGAGCCGTTCGTAGTCCCGGGACAGGACGACGAACCGCGTGGTGTTGTCGGGGTCGTCCTCGACCTCTGGCCGCAACACATCGAGGCCGTGGAGTTCGGCCGCGGCGGGCGGGGCGAGCGCCGCGTGCCTCGGGTCGCCCAGCTCCGCCACCTCGCGCGCCGCTCCGGCGGTGTCGTCGCTGACGAGGGTGCGCCAGGCCCCCTCCCGCAGCAGCTTGCGGCACTGCCCGAGGGCGTGCACATGGCTGCGGACGCACTCCACCTGGTCCAGGGTGGTACCGGGCACTCCCATCAGGTCGAAGCGGATGGCGAGGAAGTACTCGGCCACGATGAACAGTCCGGACTCCGGCAGCAGGTGGTGCACGTCGGCGACGCGTCCGGCCGCGGAGTTGTCCACCGGGATCACGGCGACGTCGGCTGCGCCGAGAGTCACGGCGTCCAGGGCCTGCTCGAAGCTCGTGCAGGGCAGCTCGCCGCACTCGGGGTAGAGGGCGCGCGCGGCCGTCGCCGAGTTGGATCCGGGTTCACCCTGATAGGCGACGGTCGTCATCGTGCTGAGCCTTCCTGAAGGAGATCCTGTGGTCGGGCGGCAGGAGCTCCGTCGCGTACCGCGCCTGCTGAAGTATCGGCGAACCGGCCTCGATGACACCCAGCAGGGGGTGGGGTCGCCGTTCCCGTCCACCGTCGGCGTGCAGGGCCAGCCACGGACCGGTGCGCTCGTACGGGGGCAGGTGCCACAGTCCGGACAGCGCGAAGCCGCCGACGGTCGACCGAACCACCGGCGTCCTGGGGAGACCGGTGCGGGGAACGGCGGCGGCGAGGGACGCCGCCCGGTACCAGGTGCCGGTGAAGGCCCGTCAGGCCTCGGCCGGATCGCGGTGACCGCTCGACTCGAAGGCGGCATGCCGGCTATGTTCTTTGGCTCCTCGATCACCCGGAGGTGCCCAACACTATCCACGTCTGGCAGACCTTGATCGCGGCTGAAGCCAGAGGGTGAGGCCTCTAAGGCGCGTATCGAATGTGCTGGTCGGCGAGCGATCCAAAACCACGTGCAACCTGCGCCCAGTCATGCTGGGATCATTCGTTATGAATGTCCATTTTCTCAATGACGCCGACTTGACGGACAGGATGGAGCAGAATCTGGCGGAACATGCCTGTCACCTGCATCGGAACATGAGCGGTGCGACCGTTGCAGAGACTGATGACCTCCTGGTCGCCGACAGCGGCCTGGACGACGACACTTTCAACATCGTTGCCGCGGCCCGCTTCACCGTCACCACCGCTACAGCACGTATCACGGAGACCGCCCAGACACTGGCTCGCACCGGCCGCCGCTTCTCCTGGTGGGTGGGGCCCGCCTCGAGGCCATCGGACCTCAGCGCCCGCCTGACGGCGGCTGGTCTGCCGGCGTCCGAACGTGAGACGGCGATGTGGGCCGAGCTGGACGACACCCTGCCGCTGCCCGCCGCCCCAGGACTGGACATCCAGATGGTGGCCACAGCCGAGCAGCTCGCCGACTACGCCACCGTTCTCGCCGCGAACTGGACCCCGCCCGCTGATACCGTCCACCGCTTCTTCACCCAGGCCGCCCCGCAGGCCCTGGCCGCGCACTGTCCGGCCCGTTACCTGGTCGGTTACGTAGACGGCCGTCCGGTCTGCTCGGCCGAAGTGTTTCATCATGCGGGGGTTGCCGGGATCTACAACATCTGCACCCTGGCCGCCCACCGCCGACGCGGCTACGGCGGTGCCATCACACTTGCCGCACTCCACACGGCCCGCGACCGAAACCACCACATCGCGGTCCTGCAGGCGTCCACCGACGGCGAGCCCGTCTACCGCCGCCTGGGATTCCGCTCCTGCGGCCAGTTCACCGAACACACCATCAGCCCCTGAACACCCCGAACTCCACAAGCCACCTGCCCACTTTCACAACGGTCCTGGTCACAGCCACTCGTCGATGGCCGCGACGAGAACGGTCGCCTCGTAGCGGACCGCGAGCTTGTCGTACCTCGTGGCAACCGCCCGGTGCCTCTTGAGACGATTGATGCCGCACTCGACCGCATGGCGCTCGCGGTAGTCGGCCCTGTCGACGCCTGCCCGCAGGGCGTACTTGTGCGCTCCTGCGGCGGATCACGGTGCGGACCCATTGGGTCGCCACCGATTCCCGGGAGGTGATCCGTATGCGGGAGGCCGAGCAGGACGGCCTCCCGACCGGCCATCTGCGCCTTGCCTCCCCGTACGACCCGGACGCGCGCTTGGCGGCTAGAGGCAAGAGCCTGTTCCGGTGCGGCGTCCGATCAGGCGGCTGAGCGCTCACCGTGGGGACGTCGACGCAGAGTCGGGACGAGTACCGCGGGCGGCTGGTAGGCCATGTCGAGGGTGCCGACGTCGGTGCCCGGCGGCACGATCTTGTCGATCTGGTCCAGGACGTCGTCGCCAACGTCGGCCTCGACGCCGGCGAGCAGGTCATCGAGCTGCTCCATCGTCCGCGGACCAATAAGTGCGGAGGTGACCCCCGGGTGGGTGAGGACGAACGCCATCGCCAGGTGGGTCAGCGGCAGTCCCACCTCGTCGGCGAGCGGGATCAGTTGCTCCACGACATCGAGACGTTGGTCGTCCTTGAGGTGCTGGAAGCCGTACCGCGACCGATGCGTGGCGGCCTGCTCTCCCTTGCGGTACCGACCGGTGAGCAACCCGCCGCCGAGCGGGGACCAGACCAGTGTGCCCATGCCGAACTCCTGCGCGACCGGGAGCACTTCGCGCTCGATCCCGCGGTTGAGGATCGAGTAGACCGGCTGCTCGGTGCGCAGCCGTGCCAGACCGCGCCGCTCGGACACCCAGTGGGCCCGGACGATCTCCGAGGCGGGCAGTGAGGAGGTCCCGAACGCGCGGATCTTGCCGGCGCGCTGCAGGTCGGTGAGTGCTGAGAGCGTCTCCTCGATGTCGGTGTCGGGGTCGGGCCGGTGAATCTGGTACAGGTCGACGTAGTCGGTCTCCAGGCGGCGCAGTGAGTCCTCCAGCGCGCGCATCAGCCAGCGCCTGGACGCGCCTTGGTGGTTGGGCTCGTCACTCATCGGCATCCGTGCCTTTGTGGCGACTACGACGTCCGCGCGGCGGCCCCGGAGCGCCTTGCCGAGGATCTCCTCCGACTCGCCGTGGGAGTACACGTCGGCGGTGTCCACGAAGTTGATCCCGGCGTCGAGTGCCTTGTGGATGATCCGGATGGATTCGTCGTGGTCGGGGTTGCCGATGGCGCCGAACATCATCGCACCCAGAGCGTAGGGGCTGACCTTGATGCCGGTCCGACCGAGGCTGCGGTAGCGCATGGGGCTCCTTCTGTCCGTCAGTGTCGCGTGATGCCCCCAGCCTGCGCCCCCAGCGGCGTACTATGAATACTTGTCCGTTCGGATTACTTGCGCGAAAGTACGAACATGGCAGTTGATCAGCTATCGCAGGTTCTCGACTTGGTCCAGGTGCGCAGCGTCCTGACCGGTGGCGTCGCGGCGCGCGGTGGCTGGTGGTCGCGCGGACCGCTCGTGGACCCGGTGAAGTTCTTCGCGATGGTGAGCGGCCGAGCCCGGCTGACGACGGACGGTGTCGACCGCCCGGTCGAACTCGAGCCCGGCGACGTGGCGATCCTGATAGGGCGGTCCTATGTGGCCTTCGAGGCGGGTGACGAACCTCGCCATGAGGTCCAACCGGAATCCGATTTCTCCGCGGCCCGGTTCGTCGGCGCCAATCACCACACCGACGACGTACTCATCGGCGGCTGCGTCGATGTCAACGAGGCCGGCCGGGCACTGCTGCTCGGCGCTCTCCCGCCGGTGGCGCACGTGCGCGCATCCGTCTCCGACGCCGATCCGTTGCGGGCCGACCTCCTGCGGCTCTTCGACGAGGCGACCAGTGACCGGATCGGCTCGGCGTTCGCGATCCGACAGTACGGTCAACTGTTGCTGCTCGAGGCGCTGCGCGTATACGTCGGCCAAGCCGATCTGCCGCCGGGCTGGCTGCGACTGCTCACCGATGACCGGCTCCGGCCCGCTTTGGACCTGATCCACGCAGAGCCAGGAAGAGCGTGGGGCTTGGCCGAACTCGCGAGCGCGGCAACCATGTCGCGGACGTCGTTCGCCGAGCGCTTCCGGGAGGTGGCCGGAATGCCACCCCTCACCTATCTCAGCCACTGGCGGATGCTGCTGGCGCAGCGGGCGCTCCGGGAGGACGACGTCCGCGTCGGGACGCTTGCCGCCGAGCTGGGCTACGGCTCGGAGAGCGCCTTCAGTACCGCCTTCAAACGGGTCGTTGGCGAGGCGCCGCGGCGCTACCGGCTGCGCGTTCGTGAGGAAACCGCCGCGGCAGGCTGATCCGCCCCGGGCTTGCCTTTCCGCCCAACGTGGTAGCGGTAGCGTTGGTCGTGGCAGCGGCCGCGCTCCCGGTAGCAGACGGGGCCGTGAAAGGAGTCCGGGTCGCAGGTGGCCCAGCAGCCGCAGCGCATCGGTGACCACGGCGTCGACGAGTTCGACGCGGGCCTGCTCGTCGTTCCAGGCGATGCGGGGTTTGCCGGGATCGGTGTAGTCGTGCGCGGTGCACTGCACGGCAGCGACCTCGGCGCGTGGAGCACTTCGCGGACGGCGGCGATGAGCTGGGTGATCGGGCACATGGCGGCTCTCGCCGCCCTCACCCCCAACGAGCCCTCCTATCAGCCCGGGTTCGAGAAGGCGGACACCTCTGTGACCGCTGCCATCGCACTCAACGGCTATCTCGGGGCGTACTTCGACGGGGATCCGGCGACCTCGCCGGTGAACCTCGTCCGGGCAGATGCACCACCGTTCCTCATCGCGCACGGCGACCTGGACGAGCTGGTGGAGACCGAGAACCCCAAGGCCCTCGTCACCGCCCTGCGCTCTGTCTCCACCTCGCCGGTCGTGTACGTCGAACTCCCGGGCGGGCACCACGCCTTCGACCTCTTCCACTCCTTCCGTTTCGAGGCGCTCATCGACGGCATCGAGGAGTTCGCCGCGTGCGTGCGGGTGGGGAAGAGGGCGTCCTAGAAGACCGATGGACGATCATAGGGTCCCGCCGCACAGTGGATGGCCCACCAGTCCCAGTGGCCAACCGGATTCCATTCCTCGGTGAGGTTGGTGTTGTAGGGCGCCATGGCGGCAGCTATCGCCTGTGGAACCTTCCGAGGCGCGGTCGGCGGCAGGCACACAGTGGCGAAGAATTTGGTCATGCCCCGGAGCGTAAGCCCCGGGATTTGTCCGCCCATGTGACTGCCACCTCGTCGGATCGTTGTCTCGGCCATGGGGCGGGACGAGCTGACAGATGCGGAGTGGGAGCGGCCCTCGGGCCCCGCCGCTGCCTGTCTGCGGCATCGCTTCCGGTCACTCGCGCCCACACGGCACAGCCGCAGACCGCCGGGCCCCGTACCCCGGACGGGCACCCGCCCCGCAAGCTGCGATGCTCATTGATCACGACCCGATACGCGCCCAGGCGGTTTCCTCCGGATCAAGCCCGACTGATGTCCCTGGTCGAAAAGATCCCGGATCCGTCGGACGGACGGCCTACTCTGAGCCCCGTCCGTACTATCTGGGAGAAGCATGACAAGCAGGTTCACCGAGTTGACCGTTGACTGCCACGATCCGGAGAGGCTCGCGGCCTTCTGGTGCGAGGTCCTGGACTTCAAGGTGATCGACCGGAGCGAGGACAAGGTCGAGATCGGCTCCTGGGTCCCGACCGTCGAGGATGTCCGAGCCCGCCAAATGCCGCCCACCCTGGTGTTCATCCGAGTACCCGAGGGCAAGACCGTCAAGAACCGACTTCACCTCGACGTCAGTCCGATAGATGGCAGCACCCAGGACGAGGTGACCAGATTGCTCGACCTCGGCGCCACCAAGACGGACGTGGGCCAGGGCCCGGACCGGAACTGGGTGGTCATGGCCGACCCCGAGGGCAACGAATTCGATGTCCTGCGCACCCTGGCACCGCAGGGCTAGGCCGCCGTCTTCAGATCATCAGATCGTTCGTTGATGTGTGTCGTTGACTGATGCCCAGTGGGCCCGCATCGAGCCGTTGCTGCCGGATCGGACGCCGAAGCGGGGTGGGCGGTAGCGTGATCACCGGCAGGTGATCGACGCGATCGCGTTCAAGTACCGCACCGGGATGCCGTGGATGGACCTGCCTGAGCACTTCGGCTCGTGGAAGGGCGCCCACAACCGGCTTCGGATGTGGGCGGCCGACGGCACCTGGGAGAGGGAGCACGCTGTCGCGCCTCAAGGGCGGTGAACGCAAGCCAACGCTCGAACTGGTCCTTTCGCTGGCCCGCGCGTACGGCGTTCCGCTGGACGACCTGGTGGGAGCCCCGCAGGCCGGGGATCCCCGCGTCCACCGGCGTCCGGTCCACCGCCCGGGCATGACGTGCATGCCGCTGACCCGTCGGGCCAGCGGCATGCAGGCCCACAAGCTGGTCATCCCGCCACGGCCGTACGAGACCGAGCCGGAGACGAGGACGCACGAGGGCTACGAGTGGGTCTACGTCCCCGAAGGCCGACTGCGTCTGGATCTCGGCGACCGGGACCTCGTACTCGACCCCGGCGAGGTGGCCGAGCTCGACACCCACGTGCCCCAGTGGATGAGGTCGGCCGATGCCCGGCCGGTCGAACTGCCATTGCTGTTCGGCGGCCAGGGCGAGCGCGCCCACCTTCAGGCCCGCTCGACCTGACGACGCGTCGAGGGGCATCGCACGCACATGCGTCAGCCCTGCCGGGGTTCACCGGAAGGCAGCAGACCGTCGAGGCCGTGGCGGCGATCGCCCATCGCCCGCTCGCAGAGGGCCGCCTCCGCCTCCGGTGTGAAGGCACCCACAGGATTCCCAGCTCGGCGGCGAGCGAGCGCGGCCTCGGTGTCGGCGGCCACCAGGTCGGCGTTGATGGCTGCTGCGGCCCGCACCCCCGCGGCGGCTGCCGCCGGTACCCCGTCCAACACGTCCGCCACATTGCCCGCGACCCACACCCCGGGCACGGCGGTGAGCCCGGCGGCATCCGCCCCGACCTGGTCCCCGATGGCCATCGGATGCTCCGCCGCCGTCAGACCGAGCCCTGCGAGCACATCGTCCCGAGCCTCCAGCCGAGGAGCCACGACCAGCACGGCGAGCGGAACCCGCGGTCCCGATGCCAGCCGTACGCCCGCCAGGCGGTCGTCCTCGATCTCCAGCCGAACGACCTCCCCGTCCACCACGGCGATCCCACGGGCCGCCAGCTTCTCCCACTCCTCCTCACCCAGGTCACCGCCGGTGTGCCGGAACAGGGTGACCTGATCGGACAGCTGACGGAAGAGCAACGCCTGATGGACGGCGGCCGGGCCTGTGGCCAGCACCCCGACCGGCTGGTCCCGTACCTCCCAACCGTGGCAGTACGGGCAGTGCAGCACGTCCCGCCCCCAACGCTCGCGCAGCCCGTCGAGGTCAGGAAGCCGGTCGACGAGCCCGGTGCTCACCAGCAGCCGTCGCGCCCGAAAGCGGCGCCCGCCCGCCGTTGCCACCACGAATCCGTCGCTGTCCCGGCCGGCGGACACCGCCCGGTCGGCGATCACCCGCCCGCCGTACGCGGCAACCTCCTCCCGCCCTGCCCGTAGCAGTTCGCCGGGGGCGATGCCGTCCCGGGACAACAGGCCGTGCACGCCGGAGGCGGGGCCATTGCGGGGCTCGCCGGAATCGACGACCACCACAGACCGCCGGGACCGGGCGAGCGTCACCGCGCCGGACAGGCCGGCGACTCCGCCACCGATGACCACCACATCGACTTCGCTGGAATTGTTCGCGATCTCAGTCATACCGGCACCCTCGCCCGGCACCTCACCGCAGACAAGAATTCATGCTGTTTCAGCAATAACCAACTCCAGCGTCGTCAGCGCTCAGCCGGCGCGCTCAGGTCCCGCAACCTGAGGGTCGCCAGGAGGGCGAGCTGCTCCTGCCTCTCTACCAGTTCCCTCGGCGTCAGGGACGTGGCTCTGTCCACAAGAGCGGGCAGCAGTTGCGTACCGGCTCGGGAGGCAGCCAACGCCCGCGTGCGAAGCGAAATGTTCACGGGTTCCGACAGCACTGACGTGGAGCGGTTGCCTTCGGGGGCGCTGCATCATGGCGGTCGGCCGCTGTTTAAGGTCACTTGCATGTCGAGGACCACACCGCCGCGCCCGCTCGATGTCGAGGCGCTGTTCCCGGAGCTGTCGGCCTACCGGGGCACCACCACCCGCCTCCACCCGCGCCCGGGCCGACCGGACGTGGCGGCCAGTTCCGTGGGCGGTCCGCTGCTGTGGCCGACGAACGAACCCTGGCCGATGTGCACCGAGCCCCACAGCCACGCGCGTGGCCGACGCCCGGCGGACATCCGCCGGGAGCGACAGATCCTGGCCTCCGCATGGCTCCGCGAAGCGAACCCCGGCCCCACAGAAGGGGAACGGCAGCTGCTGGAGCAACTGGGCCAGAAACACCGCGTGCAAGAGGCTGCTACGACCGATCCAGTGCCACTGATCGGCCTTGCGCAGCTCTGCAGGAGGGACATCCCCGACCTGCCGGCCGGGCCGGACGACTGCGATCTGCTCCAAGTGTTCTGGTGCCCCTTCGACGCGCACGGCCCGACCGGCTACGGCATGCTGCTCGACCTGCGCTGGCGCCGATCGTGGGAGGTCACCGAGGTGCAGACTTCACCGCCGCAGCCGCAGGTTGTCGGCTTCGAGGGGTACGTGCCCGAGCCGTGCGTGCTGTACCCGGAGCAAGTGGCCACCTACCCGTTCGCCGGCCTTCTCCCGGAGGACTTGTGCGCCCGGATCGACGCCTGGGAAGAAGCGCTGGAGGAGGAGGCGGAGGAACTGGCGGACGACGACGCAGCAGTGGTCGGCTACCAGTACGACCTGTCCATCCCACCGGGCTGGCGCGTCGGCGGTTACGCCTCCTGGCACACCACCGACCCGTCCCCCATGGACTGCCGGACCTGCTCGACACCGATGCACCTGCTGCTGACCATCGACAGCTCGGAATGGGACGGCGGCAGCGGCAGCTGGAAGCCACTGGAAGAGCAGGACCTTCCCACGCACCGGTCCGCTACACCGACCGAGGTCACCGTGGGCCGCTGGGGCAAACTCAACATCTTCGCCTGCCCTGAAGAACCCGGCCACCCGCACCGCTGGAGCATCCAGTAGGCCGCTCGGTCATGACCACTGCACGTGGGTGAAGATGGCCATCGCCACGATCAGACCCAGCATGGTGCCCGTGTAGAGCATCAGCGGGGTCTGGCACCCGTCACCTCGTGCAGCCGAGAACAGGCCAACCGCAAGGGCGCCGGCCAGGGCAGGCGCTGTCGCGAGGCCCAGCTTCTGTCGTCTCGTGTTCGCCAGGATGCGCAGGATCGCGATACGGAGGTCCTCCTCCGACATGTCATCCACCGGAGTCTCGGACGTGGCCGTCACGGTCGTCGACGTGGCCGTCGAGCCGGTGGTGAACGCCGGGGTGGTGAAGAGGAGGGCCCGCGTCAGGGCGGCGGGACGACGAGCAGGGCAGCGAGGGACGGTTTCACGGATGTGTGCCTCCGTGGTAGAGCTGTCGGTGCGAAGGCCCTCGCCGTAGATCCAGGTGCTGCTGGATCCAGGGGATGCGGACCGCGAAGGATCCGGAGACCGAGCCGTGCACGGCGAACACCAGGGCGACAGCCCGCCTGGCCCTGCGTACGGTCTGCTGGTCGTACATCTGGTTCATCCTTTTCAGGATGTCGGCAGGTCCCGTACGCCGACTGCGGGCAGCTCCGTCCTGCCCAGGAAGGAAGGGACAAGGTGGCAGGTCCCGCTGTCGTGCGGGGTCCGGCAGCGGCGCTCCCGGACCCCCTGGGTCTCACGCCGTCGGCGCGTCGCCGAAGTCCGGGATCGCCAGCCGGACGCCGCCCTGCCGCGCGGACTCGTGCGCGATGATGCCCGGCAGGGTGTAGCGGGCCGCGACCCAGGCGTTGACCGACGGCAGGGTCCGGGAGTTGACGGCGGTCACGAAGTCGTCCACCAGGAAGTGGTGGCTGCCCTCGTGGCCGTTGTGCAGCTCGTCGAACTCGCGCGGCAGCCGGGAGCGGTCGTGCACCGGTGCGGAGCCCGAGGTGAACGCGGCCCGCAGGTCCGGCGCGATGTGCTGGAGCGAGGGGTCGTCGGGGGACATGGTGGGCTTGGGCTCCAGCAGCTCGCTGATGTCCTCGATCCCGTTCTTGTCCTGCCAGTGCGCGACGGTGGCAAGCTGCTCCATGCTCGCCTCGGTGCCGAAGAAGCGGAAGCGTGATTCGCGGATGTGCGAGGGGTAGCCCACCCGCCGGAACTCGTTGGTGCGGAACGAGCCGCCGCCCGCCACCTCGAACAGCGCCGTCGCGTTCGACACGTCGTTGTCGAACTGGCTCACCGACCGGTCGAAGACGCCGTCGCCCCGGTCGTCGGTCACGCCGATCGCGGACACGCTCACTGCGTGCGTCTGCCAGGCGCCGAGGACGCCGCCCACCGCGTGCGTCGGGTAGAGCAGCGGCGGGTAGCTGGCGGTGGCCTTCCAGTTGTCGCCGCCGCTGTACTGGTAGGCCTCGTAGAAGCCGAGGTCCATGTCGTGGACGTAGTCGCCCTCGGCGTAGAAGATCCGGCCGAACGCGCCCTTGGCGATCTGGTTGCGGGCGTGCACGGTCGCCGGGTTGTACTGGCTGGTCTCGCCCATCATGTACGTCAGACCGGTCGCCTTGACCGCGTCGATGATCGCCGCGATCTCCTCCGTGCTGATCGCCATGGGGACGGCGGAGTAGACGTGCTTGCCGGCGTTCAGGCCCTGCACGACCAGCGGGCCGTGGGTCCAGCGCTGGGTGAAGATCGCGACCGCGTCGACGGCCTCGGACTCCAACATCGCCTCGTACGACGGGAAGGTCCCGGTGAGGCCTTCGGCGGCGGCCAGTTGCTCGGCCCGCTCGGGGAGCAGATCGGTGACGTACACGTCCCGCACTCCGGGGTGGGCCAGGAACAGCTTGGCGAACTGGCCGGAGAACTGGCCGGCGCCGACAATGCCGAGCGAGAACACAGAGAACTCCTCATCGTGGAATAAGAACAACGATCTGGTCCCGCCCCGCAGGCTTGCGGCCGGTGCCGTGGCGGGCATCAGCCCTGGGCGGTCTTGTGGACCTCTACGACGATAGGGGCCTACGATCTGCCAAGTCTTCATTGATGAGAGCGAGAACTTCTTGGATTCTCAGATCCTGCCTCACGCCGTACCACCGAGCCTCACGGGATGGACAGGCCGACCGGAGCTCATGGGCGCCGCGCATCAGCACGACGACCTGGAGATCAACCTGGTGGCCGAGGGCGGCACGATGCTCTACCTGTTCGGCGGCGTGCCCGTCGAGGTCGGCCCGGGAAGCGTGGCTGCCTTCTGGGCTGCGGTGCCGCACCAGCTCGTGGCGAACTCGGCGACCCGCGTCCACTGGGTCTACGTGCCCTTCGCGACGTTCCTGGGCTGGGGGCTGCCCGACTCCCTGGTCAGTCGCCTCCTGTCCGGCATACCCCTGGTCTCCGCGCCCTCGGCCGCCGTGCAGACCGATCCCGCGAACTTCGCCCAGTGGGCCGCCGACTTCACCAGCGACCAGCCCGAACGCCACCGGATCGCGATGCTCGAAGTCGAAGCCAGGCTCCGCCGACTCGCCCTGGCGACCCTGGGAGAACCGGTGTGCCGGTACACCGGAGGTGACCCGGCGCTGCGTCGGGTCTTCGCCATGGTGCGGTACATCGCCGAACACTTCCGCGAACCCCTCACCGTCGCCGACATCGCCGGCGCCGCGCAGCTGCACCCGAACTACGCGATGACCCAGTTCCGCAAGGTTGTGCACACGACGGTGAGCGACTACCTGATGCAGTGCCGCCTTGCCGAGGCTCGCCGACTGCTGGTCACCACCGATCTGCCGGTCAATGACGTGGCGTCAGCAGCGGGCTTCGGTTCGGTCAGCCGGTTCTACACGGCGTTCACCTCCGCCTGCGGCACACCCCCGGCCGCCTTCCGACGTGAGCACTGGGGCCCCGCACGGTGACGGCTGAGACAGAACGGCGTGTCAGGTGCGGGCCTTGAGGTGGGCCCGTTCCCCCTGGTGCCCGAACAGGACGAGGAGTTCCACGGTCTGCTCGCCGTCGGGGCCGAGCCAGTGCGGCACGTGGGTGTCGAACTCGGCGGCTTCGCCCGGCTTGAGGATCACGGTCTTCTCGCCCAGGAGCAGGCGCAGCCGGCCGGCGAGGACGTAGACCCACTCGAAGCCCTCGTGGGTCTTCAACTCCGGTTCTGTGCCGGGTCGGGCCGGAATCAGCAGTTTGTGGGCCTGGATGCCGCCGGGGCGGCTGAGCGGCACATACGTCATGCCGCCCCGGGTGACGGGCTTGAGATGGATGCGGGGATCACCCGTGCGTGGTGCGCCGACGAGTTCGTCCAAGGGCACGGCGTAGACCTCGGCCAGTGGCAGCAGCATCTCCAGGGTCGGCTTACGCATTCCGCCTTCGAGGCGGGAAAGCGTGCTCTCGTTGATCCCCGTTTCCTCGGCGAGCCTGGCCAGCGTCATGCCGCGACGGCGTCGCAGCTCCCGCAGTCGCGGCCCGACCGCCCTCAGCCTGTCCTGCTTCGCGCTGCCCATACCCACCATCATGCTGAAACGGCATGAAGCTTTGCAACTTCAGCAGCGGGGAACGCATGGTCCTCACACCGGGGCCCGCACCATCGAGCCGCCCCTGGCCGTGACCTTTCCCTATCTCTTGTCGAGGACTTGCCCATGCTGACTGCTGACACCGACAACCCGGACACGGGTGCGCCCGCCCTGGATCCGCAGCGCCGGCAGCCCCGGGAAGTGCTGCTGGACGGATACGTACACGGTTACCGCATCGCGTTCATCGCCGGCGCCGTCCTGTTCGCCCTCGCCCTGGCCGCACTCCGGCTGCTGATCCGTTCGCGGCGAACCGCCGCAGCACAGGCCGCCTGATCACTGCCACGGGCAGAAGGAGAGAAACCGATGAACATGACCACCGACTCCGCCGACTTCTGGGAAACGCACTACACGGGCCTCGACGCGCAGTGGGGCACGGCGCCCAACCAGGTACTGGCCGACCTCGTCACGGCCCTGGCCGCCACACCGGCAAAGGCCCTGGACCTGGGCTGCGGACACGGCGGCGACGCCCTCTGGCTCGCCTCACACGGCTGGAACGTCACCGCCGTCGACGTCTCGACCACCGCCCTGTCCCGAGTCACCGCCGGTGCCGAGGCGTTGGGACTGGCCGACCGCGTCCGCACCAGCCGCCACGACCTCGCCCGGACCTTCCCCGACGGCTCCTTCGATCTGGTCAGCGCCTGCTACTTCCACACGCCCATCGAGATCCCCCGCCAACAGGTCCTGCGGCAGGCGGCCCGGGCCGTCGCCCCCGGCGGCCTGCTGATCGTCGTCGAGCACGCCTCCGTAGCCCCCTGGTCCTGGCAGGCCGGCCAGGACATCCGCTTTCCCGCCCCCGCCGAGGTACTGGCTTCCCTGGAACTCGGCACCGACTGGCGTACCGAGCGGTGCCACGCACCCCAGCGCACCGCCACCGGCCCCCGAGGGCAGCAGTCGACCGTCACGGAGAACGTCATCGCGGTCCGACGGGCTCTGTGACCCGCCGTGTCCCGTCACACGCTTCGTGAGCGTGAGCATCAACCGCAGTGCCCGTTGCGCCGCCGGCTGACGCCCGCGTGTCACGCCGGGGCCGGTTGTCCTCGAAGTCCGTCGGCAGGTCGTCCTCCGGGTTACGCCACCGGTTCGCCCCCCATCACCCAGGTCTCCCGGCGCCGTACCGCGTCCCGCACAGCGGCGATGCCGCCTCCTCGGACACCCGGACCGGCTCCGGTTCCGGCTCCCGGTGCGTCGTCCCGGCCCGGAAGACCTCCGCCCAGGACGCGACGCCCGGACGGCGGCGCAGAAGCGACCTGCGCTCCCGCTCGGTCATCGCGCCCCACACGCCGTGTTCCTCCCGGTGGTCCAGGGCGTAGGCCAGGCAGTCGAGTTGGACCGGGCACTTGAAGCACACGATCTTGGCCTCGTCCTGGACGGCGCCTTCGGCGAACATCCGTTCCGGCTGCGTCCGGCACAGCCCTCGGTCGACCCAGTCCATGTCGCCTCTCTCCCGGCGGTGCGCCCAATGGGCTCCGCCCGCCGCGTCCGCACACACCTGCCCATCAGACACGTGACCTAAACTCACACGTGTGATCTCAAGTTCCCGGCCGGTCCGCGCGGCCGGACGGTCCACGTGGCCACCGACCGAGCTGCGGCGTCCTTGACGGAACCCGTAAAACCCAGAGAAGGCTGAGCAACAAGAACTTTTTCGGCCATGCCAGGTGACTAAAAAACTCAGGGAATCTAATCTTCTGTTCGGATGTGGTGTGAGTGGCGGGTGCGGCCGCTGCTCCGCACTCCGCATGTGACGAGTCGGCCACCGGCTCAGCCATGGCACGCGCAGCGGCTCGCCGGACGCATTCGGCGAGCCGGTTCTGTCGTGGTGAGCCGGGTGGCGGGGGACTCAACGGTGCGGCAGAGCAACGACGTACCCTCGCCGTGAGCCTGACGGTCCGCGTGCAGGGGTGCGACAACCACCAGGCCAGGCGCTGGTTCAGCGGTGAAGGGAGTGGGGGGACGATGGAATCGATCGGCAGGACCATGGTCGGCCGCGAACGCGAGCGGGAGGTGCTGTCCGACTTCGTGACGGCCTCGGGGGGTCGGGCTCTCGTGCTGCGGGGTGACACGGGTGTGGGCAAGAGCGCTCTGCTGGAACACGTGGCCGACCTCGCGGCGGCCGAGAAACACAGGGTGATCCGGGCGGCCGGGGTCGAGGCCGAGTCGGAGTTGCCCTTCGCGGGTCTGCACCAGTTCCTGTATCCGCTGCTGTCCCACATCGACCGGCTGGACGATGTCCACCGCAGGGTCTTCGACGTCATCTTCGGCAGGACCGAGGGCACACCCCCCTCGGTCATGACCCTCGGTATCGCCGTCCTCGACCTGCTCTCGCTCGCGGCCTCGGAGAACCCCCTTCTGATGGTGCTCGACGACGGCCAGTGGCTGGACGCCTCCAGCACCCAGGTGTGCGGGTTCGTGGGCCGCCGGCTCACCGGCAGTTCGGTGAAGCTGGTCGTCGTGCTGCGCGCCGACCTGCCCTCGGGCTTCGACACCGCCGCTCTCCCTGAACTGCCGGTGACAACGCTGTCGGAGAGCGCCTCCGAGCAGCTGCTGGACATGCACCACCCGGGGCTGGACCAAAGGATCCGCCGTCTCGTCCTGGACGAGGCGCACGGAAATCCGCTGGCACTGCTGGAACTGCCGCCGTATGTGCGCGGCAACCGGGCCGCACGCACCGCCGAGGAACTGTTCGGGTACACCGGCATCCCGCTCCCCCTGCGTCTGCAGCAGGTGTACGGCGCCCGTATCGAGGCCCTCGACGATGCCGTCCGCGCGGAGCTGCTGCGCGGCGCCCTCGACGGTGTCGGTGCAGGTATGGCGGCCGACCGCCCGGGCAGCACGCACTACCGCATGATGGAGGCCGACGAGGCCGCGGACTGCGGACTGCTGGACATCGACCCGCTCACCGGCAACTTCGTCTTCCGGCATCCTCTGGTGCGGTCGACCGCTGTGCAGACGGCGACCCCCAACGAGCGGCGCGCGGCGCACGCCGTACTCGCTCAGGTGCACCATGACGATCTGGAACGGCGGGCCACGCACCTGGCGGCCTCGGTGGTCGACCCGGACGAGGAGGTCGCCGCGATGCTGGAGGCAGCCGCGAACTCCGCCGTCCCGCGGGGCGGCGCGATGGCCGCCGTGGCCTGGCTGACCCGGGCCGCGGAGCTGAGCGAGAGCCGCGAGGAACGGTCCAGGAGGCTGGGCAGCGCGGCGTACATCGCCGGGCACTCGGGCCAATTGGACCAGGCCCAGCGGCTGGTCCGCGCGGGCACCGGGGCCGGCAGCAACGACTCCCCGGCATCGGTGGTCGCGTCGGCCTACGTGGCGCTCTTCGAGGACGGGGACGTGCGGTCCTCGCAGCGCCAGGTCTTCGCGGCGATCGAGAGCATGCTCGACAGTGGGGTGCGGGAACCGGACGAGTTGCTCACGCGCCTGGTCGACCTGCTGCTGGCGATCAATCAGTACGCGAGTGACAAGACCGCGTGGGAGCGGTCTCATGAGCTTCTGGATCCTCTGGGCGACCTGGTGTCCACGTATTCACGCATCTACCAGGATGCCTGGGGCGACGTGGTGCGTCGTGGCGCCGGTGTGCACGAGCGGGTGGAACGCGCCTTCGCCGGAGTCCACGAGATGGAGCCGTGGGACGCCACCAGGCTGGGGGTCGCCGCCTACCACGTGGACACGCTCAGCCAGTACCGGCCGGCTCTCCAGCGCACCGTGGACCGCGAGGTGGAGACGGGGGCACTGGCCGACGCCATGACCATGCTGCATCTGATCATGCTGGACCAGATCGCGGTGGGTGAGTGGGACGAGGCGGAACGGACCGGACAGCGTTGCCTGGACCTGACGACAACGCACCGGCACGCGCTGTTCGTCCATCACACCCAGGCGTATTTGGGTCTGTTGGCCGCTCTGCGGGGCGAGGCGGACCGGGCACGGGAACTACAGGCCGTGGTCGACACCTGGGCCCGCCCCCGCGGCGTCGGCTTCCTCACCCAGATCACCGACACCATCGGCACCACCGCCGCCCTCACCGAAGGCGACTA
>NZ_JBHVEE010000177.1:0-18009 GCF_042802415.1 Streptomyces sp. NPDC057486
GGTACGGGACGTCGCCGTACGGGGCCGTGGCTCAGCCGAGCGGGTGCATCCAGCCGTGCGTGTCCTGCGCGACGCCGCGCTGGATGTCCAGCAGGCGCTCGCGCAGCTTGAGCGTGACCTCGCCGGGCCGGCCCTCGCTCTGGGTCCACTCGCCGCCCGCGGACTTGACGATGCCGACGGGGGTGATGACGGCGGCGGTGCCGCAGGCGAAGACCTCGGTGAGGGTGCCGTTCTCGGTGTCGGCGCGCCACTGGTCGATGGAGACGCGGCCCTCCTCGGACTCGTAGCCGAGGTCGCGGGCGACCTGGAGCAGCGAGTCACGGGTGACGCCGGCGAGCAGGGAACCGGTCAGGGACGGGGTGATGATCTTGTCCCCGTACACGAAGTACAGGTTCATGCCGCCGAGTTCCTCGACCCACTTGTGCTCCACGGCGTCGAGATAGGCGACCTGGTCGCAGCCCTTCGCGGACGCCTCGGCCTGGGCGAGGAGGGATGCCGCGTAGTTGCCGCCGGTCTTGGCGTCGCCCATGCCACCGGGGACGGCGCGGACACGGTCCTCGGAGAGCCAGATCGAGACCGGCTTGACGCCACCGGCGAAGTACGCGCCGGCCGGCGAGGCGATGACGATGAAGAGGTACTCGTTGGCGGGCTTCACACCGAGGCCGACCTCGGACGCGATCATGAACGGGCGCAGGTAGAGCGACTCCTCGCCGCCGTGGGCCGGAACCCATGCCTTGTCCTGCTGGACCAGCGCGTCGCACGCCTCGATGAACGTCTCGACCGGGAGCTCCGGCATGGCGAGCCGGTGTGCGGAACGCTGGAAGCGCTTGGCGTTGGCCTCGGGGCGGAAGCTGGCCACCGAGCCGTCGGGCTGGCGGTAGGCCTTGAGCCCCTCGAAGATCTCCTGCGCGTAGTGCAGGACGTTGGTGGCGGGATCGATCGAGAGCGGGCCGTAGGGAACGAGCTGGCCGTCGTGCCAGCCGCGGCCTTCGGTCCACTTGATGATCACCATGTGATCGGTGAAGTAGCGGCCGAATCCGGGGTTGGCCAGGATCGCCTCGCGCTCCGCGTCGGACAGCGGGGTCGAAGAGGGCTTGAGCTCGATCGTGGGCGTCGTCATGAGTGCGTGTCCTTCACCGGTTTTGTGTGTGATGGACCGCGCTCACGCCGACTCCTGTCAGACAGGTGCTGGGACGTCCGAGCTTTACCGCAAGCCACGGCCCGTTCGATTATCTCTCGCGGGGACCCGTGCACGAAATGACGTGAATGCGGTCCAGGGTTCGATGGTTGCACCCGGGACCACACAGGAGAAGCCGCCGGGTGAGGTGGGGACCCGGCGGCTTCGAAATGGAGTCGTCGGGTCAGCTCGCTACGCGTACCGCGAGCGCGTCACCGATTTCCGAGGTCGTACGAGGGGTGTCGCCGCGCTCCGCGAGGTCGGCGGAGACGGCCTCCTCGATGCGCGCAGCCTCGGCCTCGTAGCCCAGGTGGCGCAGCAGGAGGGCGACGGAGAGCACCGCGGCCGTGGGGTCGGCCTTGCCCTGCCCCGCGATGTCCGGGGCGGAGCCATGGACCGGCTCGAACATCGAGGGGAACTCGCCGCTCGGGTTGATGTTCCCCGAGGCCGCGACGCCGATGCCGCCGGAGACGGCCGCGGCGAGGTCGGTGATGATGTCGCCGAAGAGGTTGTCGGTGACGATCACGTCGAAGCGCTCGGGCTGCGTGACGAGGAAGATCGTCGCCGCGTCCACGTGCAGGTAGTCGGTGGTGACGTCCGGGAACTCGGCCGCGACCTTGTTGAAGATGTTGGTCCACAGGTGCCCGGCGTAGGTCAGCACGTTGTTCTTGTGGACCAGCGTCAGCTTCTTGCGCGGGCGGGCCTGGGCGCGGGCGAAGGCGTCACGGACCACACGCTCGACACCGAAGGCGGTGTTGACCGAGACCTCGGTGGCGACCTCGTGCGGGGTGCCGGTGCGGATCGAGCCGCCATTGCCGGTGTACGGACCCTCGGTGCCCTCACGGACCACGACGAAGTCGATCTCCGGCTGCCCCTTGAGCGGGGTCGCGACACCCGGGAGGAGCTTCGACGGCCGCAGGTTCACATGGTGGTCGAAGAGGAAACGGAGCTTCAGCAGAAAGCCGCGCTCCAGGACGCCCGACGGGACCGAGGGGTCACCGATCGCGCCGAGCAGGATAGCGTCGTGCTGCTTGAGCGCCTGGACATCGGCGTCGGTGAGGGTCTCACCGGTCGCGTGGTAACGCTTGGCGCCGAAGTCGAATTCCTTGGTCTCCAGCTTCACATCCTGCGGGAGAACGGCGTTGAGGACCTTGAGGCCCTGAGCCACGACCTCCTGGCCGATACCGTCACCGGGGACCACTGCGAGATTGATGCTGCGAGTCATGTCGGCAGCCTACTGCTCGTCCCACCTTGTGACATTTCACGTCCACTATACGGACACATGGGATGGTGTACGTGTGTCGTTCACTCATCCGATGGGGCGGCGTCGGCACACGGGTGGATGTTCTGGCCATGGACATCCCTCGTTTCGGCATCCCCGAGAAGCTCGCCGACCGCATGACCATGGCGGAGCAGCACGACTGTCTGCGCACCCGGCTGACCCGGCGCGGCGCGCTGCGCACCGGCGTGGCGACCGCGGCCGTCGCCGGTGCCGGTCTGGGCACCGGGCTCGCGGCCTCGCCCGCCTCCGCCGCACCCACTGTGCTCACCTCGCGCACCTCCACCCAGGTGGACGGCTCACTGGTCGCACCGTTCGGGCGGCATCTCGCGTACGGCGCCGACCCGAAGACGCAGATGCGGGTCTCCTGGCAGGTCCCGTTCGCTGTCCGGCGCCCGTACATCCGCATCGGCCTCAAGCCGTGGGCGCTGAGCCGCAAGATCGACGCCGAGGTGCGGCACCTGACCACCCCGCTGCTGAACGACGGCAGGATCGCGGCCGCCGAGCAGTTCTACGTACACGCGGGCCTCGACCGGCTGCAGCCCGGCACGACGTACTACTACGGCGTCGGCCACGACGGTTTCGACCCGGCGGACACCCGCAATCTGGGCACGCTCGGCACCTTCACCACCGCACCTTCGCGCGCCGAGTCCTTCACCTTCACCGCCTTCGGTGACCAGGGCGTCAGCTACCACGCCCTCGGCAACGACCAGCTGATCCTCGGTCAGAACCCGGCCTTCCACCTGCACGCGGGCGACATCTGCTACGCCGACCCGTCCGGCTCCGGCCGGACGACCGACACGTACGACGCCCGCACCTGGGACCAGTTCCTGGCACAGACGGAGACCGTCTCGAAGACCGTGCCGTGGATGGTGACCACCGGCAACCACGACATGGAGGCGTGGTACTCGCCCGATGGGTACGGCGGCCAGAACGCCCGCTGGTCGCTGCCGGACAACGGCCCCGACCCGGCGGGCCAGCCCGGCGCCTACTCGTTCGTGCACGGCGACGTGGGCGTGGTCGCGCTCGACGCCAACGACGTCTCGTACGAGATCCCCGCCAACTTCGGGATCAGCGACGGCAAGCAGACCCGTTGGCTCGACCGGCGCCTCGGCGAGCTGAGGGCCCGCCACGACATCGACTTCCTCGTGGTCTTCTTCCATCACTGCGCCTTCTCGACGACCAATGCGCACGCGTCGGACGGCGGTGTGCGGGACGCCTGGGTGCCCCTCTTCGAGAAGCACCAGGTGGACCTCGTCATCAACGGCCACAACCACGTGTACGAGCGCACCGACGCGATACTGAAGAACGCGGTCGCACGGAAGGTGCCGATCGGCGAGCACACCGACCCGACGCGGGACGGCATCGTGTACGTCACGGCGGGCGGCGCGGGCAAGGCGCTGTACAACTTCCCGGCGCCCGACACGTACGAGGGGCACATCGAGGACCAGGAGAGCGTGGACACGTACCACGTGGTCAAGGGCGGCGACAGGGCGACGGAGACCGTGGAGTGGTCACGGGTGCGCTACACCGGCTTCTCGTTCCTCGCGGTAGAGGTCCAGCCCGGGCCGCATGCCCGGATGAAGGTCACCGCGCTCGCCGAGTCGGGCGAGCGCATCGACCACTTCGAGATCAGCCGCGGCTGAGCACTGCCGGACGGACCGGCCTCAGTGGCCGGTGGAGCCGCCGTTGTCCCTGCGGTCGAGGGCTCGCTGCAGGGCGGCGGCGGCATTCTGGCGCTCCGACTCGGTCGGGCGGTGGGTGTGTCGGACGCGGCGGACAGTCGTCTCGGCCATGATGGATCGACTCCTTGAGATCGCGAGGATTTCGAGATCGAAAAAACGTGAGCGTGATTTCGAGATCGGGATTTCGAGGCGCCGGAAGGGGCGGGGAGCGGATGCCGCAGGGGTTGCCTGCACGGGGCATGCGCTCACGACCGCCAGTCGCTGGATCTAGCGAGACGTTCGGCTTCTACAAAGCTAGGACAGCTCGGCCGGTCTGTCTCCACAATTACTCGGACTTCCTACTATCTGAGACGGGGGTTTACGGCCTGCAGCCCGAAGTTCACGGATCGGAGCCCGGACAGCAAGGGATTGTGCCTGCTCAGGGGTGGTGACACAGCCGACGGAGCGGGTCGGCCGCTCCGGTCCGAGATCAGTGATCTCGACGTTGCCGGGTACTCCTTCGAGGGAGAGCTGCGGCATGATCGCCATTCCGAGACCACGGGACACCATCGAGAGCACCGCTCCGTCGTACACGACCTCCGTCGTTGCCGACGGGATCCACTCCTGCGCGGCCCACCGGTCCAGTCGCAGAATGCGCCGGGCGTGGGCGACCGCCCCGGCGCCCGCCGCGGTCGGCCCGGCACGGGGCGCGGGTGTGACGGCGGGCGTCGCGACCCCGGCGGGCAATCGTTCTTCAACCAGCCGAACGGGCTCGGCCGCCCGTACCCGTGTCAGCTGAGAGCCACCCCGGCCCCGGGCGGCGTCGACGGCGAGGCGCTCGGCATCAGGTCCTGACCGGTCACGGCCCGACGGTCAGGTCCTGGAGGCCCACCACACGCAGCAGTTGCAGCCGTTCGTACGCGTCCGTGCCGGGCCGGGCCGTGTGGATGACCAGCACCTGACCGTGGTCGGCGCTGAGCAGCGCCTCGCATTCCAGGTCCAGTTCCCCGACCACCGGGTGCACGAAGCGCTTGTGCTCGGCACGCCGCACGGCGACGACATGCTGGGCCCACAGCAGATCGAACTCCTCGCTCGCCGCACGCAGTTCATCGACGAGCGCGATGAGCGCGACATCACCGGGGCGGGCGGCGAGCACCGCGCGGAGCTGGCCGACATGGCTGCGGGAGTGCGCCTCGTGGTCCTCTGCCGGGAAGAGCGCCCGCCCCTCGGGGGCGGTGAACCAGGACCGGATGATGTTGTACCCCGGCTGGTGCTCACCGGTCAGCGCCACGGCCATGGCGTTCTGGGCGAGGACCTCGCCGCGGTCGCTCAGGACCTGGGCGGGTGCGTCGTGCAGTCGGTCGAGGACCATCAACAGCCCGGGGCGCACATGCTGGGTCGGATAGCCCCGTCTCTCCCGCCGGCCGGCGGCCCGTCGCAGGGTGATGGACATCGGAAGCGACGAGAGGAACCGATGATGCTGATTCTGGCGACGGGAGCCACGGGACAGGTCGGCCGGCGTTTCGTACCGCGGCTGCTGCGGCGGGCCGCCCCCGGTGACATGGTGCGGGTGATCGTGCGGGACGAGGAGCGGGGTGCACCCCTCGCCGCGCTGGGGGCCGAGGTCGTCGTCGGTGACCTCCGGGACCCGGAGGACGTACGGAAGGCGCTGGCCGGAACGGACGCGGTGGTGAACATCGCGGCGGCGTTCCGCGGGGTGCCTGACGAGGAGGCATGGGCGGTCAACCATGCCGCTGCGCTGACCCTGGGCCGGGCGGCCGTGGAGGCGGGCACGCAACGGTTCGTGCAGGTGGGCACGAACCTCGCGTACGGCGCGGGGCGCGGCAGGCCGCTGACGGAGGACGACGCCCCGGTGCCGGGCGGGCCGCTGTGGGGTGCGTACACCGAGTCCAAGGTGGCGGCCGAGGAGGGCCTGCTCGCGCTCCACCGCGACCACGGGCTCGATGTCCGGATCGCCGTCCTGGCCTTTGTGTACGGCGAGGGCGACCCGCACCTCGCGCAGTCGATGGCCTGGGCCGGGCAGTGGGCGGCCACGCAGCGGCTCGCGATGGTGCACCACGCTGATGTCGCGCAGGGACTGCTGCGGCTGCTGTACGCACCGGGCCCGGCAGGTCGCCGCTACAACTTCTCGGACGACGCCCCGTTGACGGCGGTGGAGCTGCACCAGCTCAACGGGGTCGCGCTGCCGGCCGAGTCGGCGGACCGGGTCGACCCCGACCCGTGGTACGGAATCACGTCGACGCTGCGCGCCAGGGACGAGCTGGGCTTCCGGCCGCTGTATCCGTCGGTGTGGACGGCGCGGGACGCGGGGACCCTGTAGGGATCAGAGCACGTCGCCGTCGCGCCAGTCGAAGATCAGCTTCCTGGACGGCGAGGGCAGTGGGCGGCTGCCCGCCGCCCTGACGTACGTGCTGCCCTCCTCGTCCGGCAGCAGCTCCACCCGGCTCAGCCGCTGCACGCCGATCCGCCCCTGCCACACCTGCCAGCCACGCGCCGCGTACAGGCCGGCCCCGGTGGCGGAGGCGGACAGCGCGCCGAACGTGTACGCACCGTCGATGACGCGTTCCAGCGCGGCCATCACCCGGCCGCCGAGCCCCTCGCGGCGCCGGTCGGCGCGGACGGCCACGCCCTCGACATAGCCGATGCGGTACGAGCGGTGGGCGTGTATCACCCGGCGCTGGACGACGCTGCCGTGGGCCAGGAGACCACTGTTGTCACGCGCGTAGGCGTGGATGCCGCCCAGGGTGTGGTCCCAGTCGTCGTCGCTGAAGGCGCCCTCGAAAGCGGTGTCGAGGAAGGCGCGGATCCCGTCGCGGGCGGTCGGGGTCAGCTCGTAGGTGTGCGCGATGTGCCACAGCGGCTCAGTCATGTCCCCCAGCCTCGCAGCCACCCGCGCCACCGGGTACTCGGGACGCATGTGAGCAGCTGCCACGTGTCGAAGAGTTCCGCGCCGAAAGAGAGTTGGCCCCATGAACGGCCTCTGCGCTCTCGGGCCCCGGTACCCGGACGGGCGGTGTCCGGTGCTGCTCGACGGTGAGTTCGCGACCGGACTCCCGCTCATCGTGCACGGCTGGAACTGAACGGTGACACAGTAGGAGATCCTGGACCCTGCTCTGCCGCTCGCATGAGTGATCCGACGTATTACCCGTCAGAGCCCTTGACGGTCCATCAATAGGCCTCCATTCTCCCAGCCATCGGATCACTGATCTGTCATATGAACTGTGAACTGGGGGAGGACCCGTGTTATTGCGGAACCGGATCAGGGCACTGTCGGTCGTCCTCTGCGGCGCCCTCGCGTCGACGTTGCTCCTCGCCGTCGACGCGCACGCCGAGGAGACCGGATGGACGGTACGGGACAGACCCGGCGGACCCACCGCCGAACTGCGACTGGACCGGGCGAGCGGGGCACTGGACCTGTCCGTCTCCCGTGCCGGTGCCACCGTGCTGGCCCCCTCACCCGTCGGCATCGTCACCGAGCGGGCCGACTTCTCCGCCGGACTGTCGTTCCTCGGCCGCAGTGACCGCCCGGTCGACGAGCAGTACCGAACCGCAGCGGGCAAGACGCGCAAGCGCACCGTACACATGCGTGAGGCACGCTTCCGCTTCCGCACCGGGGCGGGCGACCGGCTCGACGTGGTCGTGCGGGCTTCGGCCGACGGGGTCGCGTACCGGTACGACCTGCCGGGCGACACCGGAGACGTTCTGCACGAGACCTCGGCGTTCACCCTGCCCGAGGGTTCCTCCGCCTGGCTCGGCGCCTACCGCAAGGACAACGAGAACCTCTTCAACGGGTACACCACGTCCGGCGCCCCGGCCGGCGAGTACATGATGCAGGCACTCTTCCGTGCCGGAAACAGCTATGCCCTGGTGGCCGAGTCCGATCTCACCGGCGGCTACTCAGGGGCCCGGCTGACCCATGACGCAGGCTCCTCCACCTACCGCGTCAAGCTCTGGGACGCGCAGGTGCAGACGGCCGGTGCGCTCACCACCCCGTGGCGCGCCGTGGTCACCGGCGACCTGGCGACCATCACCGGGTCGACGTTCACCGACGACCTCGCCCCGGCGTCCAAGGTCCGTGACACCTCGTGGATCAGGCCCGGCCGGGCCCTGTGGACCTGGCTCGCGGGCGGTCGTCCGGCGGGGCAGAGTCTGGAGATGCAGAAGGGATACGTCGACTACGCGGCCGCCCGCCACTGGCCGTACACCGTCGTCGACGCGGGCTGGTACTTCGACCCCGCACAGTGGGACGTCACCGACCCCGACTGGCAGACCCACAGCTGGATCCCGGAGCTGGTGCGCTACGGCAGGGAGCGCGGCGTCGGAATCCAGGTCTGGATCCACCACCGCGACCTGGACACCGCCGAGGAGCGGGCCCAGTGGCTGCCCACGCTCGAGAAGTGGGGCGTCAAGGGGGTGAAGATCGACTTCATGGACTCGGAGGCGCAGGAGACATTCCGGTGGTACGACAAGATCCTGCCCGAGACCGCGGCCCATCACCTCCTCGTCAACTTCCACGGTTCCACGATCCCCAAGGGCATCCAGCGCACCTGGCCGCACGTCATGTCGCTGGAGGGCGTCAACGGTGAGGAGAAGAAGACCAACACGGCCCAGCACCTGACCACGCTCCCCTTCACCCGGAACGTGATCGGTTCCATGGACTTCACACCCGGCGCCTTCCACCGTCCCAACCGGCCCAACGCCGCCTCCGACGCAAGCGAGTTGGGCCTGTCAGTGCTCTACGAGTCCGGCGTCCAGAACCTGGCCGGCACCCCCGAGTCCTACGATGCCCGTCCGGAGGCGCGGCACTTCCTGGAGCAGCTTCCGGATGCCTGGGACGACACCCGGCTGCTGGCCGGTGAGCCCGGGAGCAGCGCGGTCCTGGCCCGCCGCAGCGGCAGCCGCTGGTTCATCGGCGGTACGTACGCGGGCGCGGCGCACACCGCCGAGGTGCCGCTGCGGATCGGGTCCGGCCGGTGGCTGGTGGAGACGGTGACGGACGGGCCGAACGGGCTGGTCCGCACGGCCCGCACGGTGCGGGGCGGGGACACTCTGTCGGTGGAAATCATTTCCGACGGCGGCTTCGCCGCGGTCGCCTGCCGTTGGTCCCCGGGCCGCACCTCCTGCGACCGGTAGCGGGGGCCGGACCGCCCACCGGGCTCGCCCACCGGCAACCGCGCGCCGTTGTCAGTGGGCACCCCTACTGTTCACGGACGGGACAGGGGCCGCGTGCGGCGGCCCGGCGGGAGGGGACAGCGATGAGCTTCAGCATGCAGGCACGGGCCGTTCCGGCAACCGGGCTGCCGCAGAACTTCGCCGGGGTGGCGGCGGTCTTCGCGGACACGGACGACGAGCTCGACCGCTTGGAGACGGATCTGAACATCTCCAAGGATTTCTCCGAGGTGCACAAGCTGTGCCTCACCGCGCCGCCCGGCCACGGCAGTTGCGAGCTCCCGGTCTTCGGCGGGGCCATTCATGAGGACCCGGCAGGGATCGAGGCACCGTCGGTGACTCTGGAGGCCGGGGAGGTCCGGGAGGCTGCGGAATTCCTCCGCACCCATCCGTTCGACGAGCTGTGGCGCGCGGCCGCCGATGGCGTTGCCGCGCACTGGGGCCTGCCGGAGCCCGAGATCCGCGATGTCTTCGCCCACCACTACCGGCGGGTGCTGGACTTCTACGAGCGGGCCGCGGATTCGGGCGACGCGGTGGTGAAGCGGTTCCTGTACTGAGCGGCCGTATGCCGGAGGGGCCGAAATGGAAACCGCCTCCCGGCCGGCAGGGGAACCGGGCGGGAGGCGGGAATCATGGCGGGGCGCCGGGGTGCGGCGCCCCGAGGGGCGTCAGCCCTGGTGGGGGTAGGTGTAGTCGGTCGGCGGGACCAGCGTCTCCTTGATGGCGCGGGTCAGCGTCCAGCGCTGCAGGTTCTGCGGCGCGCCCGCCTTGTCGTTCGTACCCGAGGCACGGCCGCCACCGAAGGGCTGCTGGCCGACGACGGCACCGGTCGACTTGTCGTTGATGTAGAAGTTGCCCGCGGCGTACCGCAGCTTCTCCATCGTGTGCGCGGCCGCGGCACGGTCGTTCGCGATGACGGAACCGGTCAGCGCGTAGTCGGAGACCGACTCCATCTGCTCCAGCATCTCGTCGTACGTGTCGTCCTCGTAGACGTGCACGGCGAGGATCGGGCCGAAGTACTCGGTCGTGAAGACCTCGTTCTCCGGGTCGCTGCACACGATGACGGTCGGGCGGACGAAGTAGCCCACGGAGTCGTCGTACGTACCGCCCGCGATGATCGTGCAGGACGGGTCGGACTTGGCACGGTCGATCGCGGCCTTGTTCTTGGCGAACGAGCGCTCGTCGATGACGGCACCGATGAAGTTCGACAGGTCGGTGACGTCACCCATGGTGATGGAGTCGACCTCGGCCGCGAACTTCTCCTTGAAACCGGAGTTCCAGATGGAGGCCGGGACGTACGCGCGGGACGAGGCCGAGCACTTCTGGCCCTGGAACTCGAAGGAGCCACGGGTCAGCGCGGTCTTCAGGACCGCGTGGTCGGCCGACGGGTGGGCGACGACGAAGTCCTTGCCACCGGTCTCGCCGACGAGCCGCGGGTAGGTGCGGTAGTTGGCGATGTTGTTGCCGACCGTCTTCCACAGGTGCTGGAAGGTCGGGGTCGAGCCGGTGAAGTGGATACCGGCCAGGTCCCGGTGGTTCAGGGCAACCTCGGAGACGGCGATTCCGTCGCCGGTCACCAGGTTGATGACGCCCTTGGGCAGACCGGCCTCCTCCAGGAGCTGCATCAGCAGCACCGCGGAGTGGGTCTGCGTCGGGGACGGCTTCCACACGACGACGTTGCCCATGAGGGCGGGGGCGGTGGGCAGGTTGCCCGCGATGGCCGTGAAGTTGAACGGCGTGATCGCGTAGACGAAGCCCTCCAGCGGGCGGTGGTCCATGCGGTTCCACACGCCCGGCGAGTTGGCCGGGGGCTGCTCGGCGAGGATCTGGCGCGCGTAGTGCACGTTGAAGCGCCAGAAGTCGACGAGCTCACAGGGGGTGTCGATCTCGGCCTGCTGGGCGGTCTTCGACTGGCCGAGCATCGTGGACGCGGCCAGCGTCTCGCGCCAGGGGCCGGACAGCAGCTCGGCGGCGCGCAGGATGATCGCGGCGCGGTCGTCGAAGGACATCGCACGCCACGCCGGGGCGGCGGCGAGGGCGGCGTCGATCGCGTCCTGGGCGTCCTGCTCGGTGGCGCCGGCGAAGGTACCGATGACGGCCTTGTGGTTGTGCGGCTGCACGACGTCGAAGCGCTCGCCGCCGCCCATCCGCTTCTCGCCGCCGATGGTCATCGGCAGGTCGATCGGGTTCTCGGCGAGCTCCTTGAGCTTCACCTCCAGGCGGGCACGCTCCGGGGAACCCGGGGCGTAGGAGTGGACCGGCTCGTTGACCGGCGCGGGGACCTGGGTCACAGCGTCCATGAGTGCCTTGTCTCCTTGCTTCAGCGGGGTGGGGGGCAGCGGGGCGGGCGGGTCAGCCCTTGGTGAGGATGGAACGGGCGAAGAACAGCAGGTTGGCCGGCTTCTCCGCGAGGCGGCGCATGAAGTAGCCGTACCAGTCGGTGCCGTACGCGGTGTAGACGCGCATCCGGTGCCCCTCGGCGGCGAGCCGGACGTGCTCGTCGCTGCGGATCCCGTACAGCATCTGGAACTCGTACTCATCCAGTTTGCGCCCGGCCTTGCGTGCCAGCTCCTGGCTGATGGCAATCAGCCGCGGGTCGTGGGACCCGATCATCGGGTAGCCCTCGCCGTCCATCAGGACCTTCAGGATGCGGACGTACGCCTTGTCGATCTCGGCCTTGTCCTGGTACGCGACGGAGGCGGGCTCCTTGTAGGCGCCCTTCACGATGCGGACGCGGCTGCCTGCGGCGGCGAGGCGGCGGGCGTCCTCCTCGGTGCGGAACAGGTACGCCTGGATGACACAGCCGGTCTGCGGGTAGTCCTTCCGCAGCTCCTCGTGGATGGCGAACATCGAGTCGAGGGTGGTGTGGTCCTCGGCGTCCAGGGTGACCGTGGTGCCGATCGCCGCGGCGGCCTCGACGACGGGGCGCACATTGGCGAGCGCCATCTCGTGGCCGCCCTCCAGCGCCTGGCCGAACATCGACAGCTTGACGGACATCTCGGCCCTGGTGCCCAGGCCGAGGTCCTTCAGGCGGTCGATCAGCTCCAGGTAGGCGTCGCGCGCGGCGGTGGCCTGCTCCGGCGTGGTGATGTCCTCGCCCACGACGTCGAGGGTGACCTCCAGGCCCTTCCCGGTGGCGTCCTTGATGATCGGGACGACCTGCTCGACCGTCTCGCCGGCGATGAACCGGTCGACGACCTGCTTGGTCCCCGGGGCGGCCGAAATGAATCGGCGCATCTTGTCACTGCGCGACGCAGCGAGAATCACGGGAGCCAGCACGGGGCACCTCCAACGGAAAGGTATGTACGGGGGCCGTATCGGCAGGAACTGAATCAGACCGGTACAGCACGGAGAACCACCGTGAAATCTAAGGATCTCGCCGATCCTGTGCCATCGACAGCTGTCACGCATCCGTGCACTGGATCTCAGACATATGTCTGAAGGGGGTGCGAGAATGGCCGGGTGAAGGGCGATTACCAGGAGCTGGTCGACGAGATCTCCGCGCTGCTCGGCGTCCCCGCCACGCTGGAGGACCGGGACTTCGGTCTGGTCGCCTTCGGGGCGCACGACAGCGACGACGACACGGCGATGGACCCGGTCCGTACCCGGTCGATCCTGACCCGCCGCTCCACCCCGGCGGTCCGCGCGTGGTTCGAGGGCTTCGGCATCGCCCGCGCCACCGGCCCGGTCCGGATCCCGGCCGCCCCGGAGGCGGGTGTGTTCCGGGGCCGGATCTGTCTGCCGGTACGCCATCGGGGTGTCGTGCTCGGTTACGTATGGCTGCTCGACGCGGACCCCGGGCCGACCGACGAACAGCTGACCGCGGCGATGGACGTGGCGGCGCGGATCGGGGCGCTGCTCTCCGAGGAGGCACGGGCCGGCACGGACCTGTCACGGGAGTTCGGCGCGGTGCTCACCGCCGGGCGGGGCTGGCAGCGCGACATGGCGGTCGCCGCGCTCCGGGAGGCGCTGGGCCCGGACGCGGACGGCCTGCACACGGTGGTCTGTGTGACGCCGTGGCCGGACGAGATGCCATCGGCCCGTACGGTGCCGTCGGCTGCGGCGCTGTCCACCGTCCCGTCGCCGGCGCGAGCGGGCACCCTGTCGCTGGCAGCGCTGGTCCGGCTGCGCTCATCCGACGTGCTCGACCCGGCTGTCACGGCCGCGGACCGGCTGCGGACCGCCGCCGGCCGCACGGCGACCGCCGGAATCGGAGTCCCCCGCCGAGGCCTGCCGGAGCTGGCCGCGGCCTGGCACGAGGCCGCGGCCGCAGCCCGCGCGGCGGCCGCGGAGTCCCGCCTCGGCCCGGTCGCCGAATGGTCCGCCATCGGCCCGTACCGTCTGCTGACCGCCCTCCCGCCGGCCACCGACACCGCCCCGGACCTCACCGTCCGGACGCTGCTCACCCCGCCCCACGCGGAGCTGGCCCGCACCGCCGAGGTGTTCCTCGACTGCGCGGGCCAGGCGAGCCGGACGGCGGCCGAGCTGGGCATCCACCGTCAGACGCTCTACTACCGGCTGTCCCGGGTCGAGCAGCTCACCGGCCTGGACCTCAACGACGGCGAGGACCGGCTGCTGCTGCACATGGCGCTGAAGGGTGCCCGGCTCTGAGCTCCGGCCGCGCTCAGTGCGCCACCCGCTCGTCCGTGCCCGCCACCTTGGCAGTGCTCAGCGCGATGCGGTTCCAGGTGTTGATCGTGAAGATCAGGGCGAGCAGCCCGGCCAGCTCGGTCTCCTCGAAGTGGGCGGCCGCGCGGGCGTAGACGTCGTCCGGGACGCCACCCCTGGAGACCAGGGTGACGGCCTCGGTGAGCGCGAGCGCCGCCTGCTCCTTCTCCGTGAAGAAGTGCGCGGCCTCCGGCCAGACGGCGACCATGTGCAGCCGCTCCTCGCTCTCACCGGCCTTGCGGGCGTCCGTGGTGTGCATGTGGAGGCAGTACGCGCACCCGTTGAGCTGGGACGACCTGATCTGGACCAGCTCGACGAGTGCGGGGTCCAGGTCCTGGCGGGCGGCGGCGTCGAAACCGATGAGGGCCTTGAACGCCTTCGGCGCGGCCTTGGCGAAGTTGATCCGAGGGGTGACTGCGTCGTTGTTCGTCATGACCACTACGCTACGGAGTCGGGCGACCTCACGTAGGGTGCATTTTCATGGCGGAATCATGGGTCAATTCGGCGGAGCGGATCGGCAGCGACCTGCTGTTGGAGCTGACCGGTCCCGGCAGTCGCCGGAGCGTTCTCATCCGTGCCCTGCGGGACGCCGTACGGGAGGGCAGGCTGGCCCCGGGCACCCGGCTGCCGCCCTACCGCTCGCTCGCCGCCGACCTCGGCCTGGCCCGCAACACCGTCGCCGACGCCTATGCCGAGCTGGTCGCCGAGGGCTGGCTGACCGCCCGGCAGGGCTCCGGCACCCGGGTCGCGCACCGCGCTGCCCCGGTGGCCCCGGCCCGGGTGCCGAAGAGGACGCCGACCCGCCCCGCCCCTCCCGTGCACAATCTCCGGCAGGGCCAGCCGGACGCGGGCTCCTTCCCCCGTGCACCCTGGCTTGCCGCCTCCCGCCGCGCCGTGAACGCGGCACCGAACGACGCCTTCGGGCCCGGTGATCCGCAGGGCCGGATCGAGCTGCGCCGGGCGCTGGCCGACTATCTGGCGCGCGCCCGAGGGGTGCGCTGTGTGCCCGAACGGATCGTGATCTGCTCCGGCTTCGCGCACGCGCTGCGGCTGCTGTTCGGCGGCGGGGTGCTGCGCGGACCGCTGGCGGTGGAGTCGTACGGGCTCGGTTTCCACCGCTCCCTGCTGGCTGCCGCCTCGGTGCGTACGGTCCCGCTGGCGCTCGACGAACACGGGGCACGCACCGGCGAGTTGACCGGTCTGCCGGGCGTGCGGAGTGTGCTGCTCACCCCGGCCCACCAGTTCCCGACAGGTGGGCCACTGCACCCGAAGCGGCGCACGGCCACCGTCGACTGGGCGCGCACCCGCGGCGGACTGGTCCTGGAGGACGACTACGACGGGGAGTTCCGCTACGACCGTGAACCGGTCGGCGCCCTCCAGGGACTCGACCCGGACCGGGTCGTCCACCTCGGCTCCGTCAGCAAGAGCCTCTCCCCCGCGGTCCGGCTGGGCTGGATGGTGCTTCCCGGGCAGCTCGTCGACGCCGTACTGGCCGCCAAGGGCGAACGCGAGGGCTGGGCGAGCGTCCTGGACCAGCTCGCGCTCGCCGAGTTCATCGAGTCCGGCCACTACGACCGGCACATCCGCCGGATGCGGCAGCGCTACCGGCGCCGCCGCGACCAACTGGTCGCCGCCCTCTCCGAACACGCCCCGCACATCACCCCCACCGGCATCGCGGCAGGTCTGCACGCCGTTCTGCGGCTGCCTCCCGGCACCGAGCGCTCCACCGTCAAGGCCGCGGCCTGGCAGGGGCTCGCGCTGGACCCGCTCGCCGACTTCCGGCACCCGGCCGCCACGATGCCCGCCGAGGACGGCCTGGTCGTGGGCTATGCGACGCCGCCGGACCATGCGTACGGCGCGGCGCTGGAGGCGCTGTGCCGGGCCCTGCCACCGCCCTCCGTCTGACCGGGTCCACGCATGTCCGGGCCGGGCCCGTGGAGGACGGAACCGGCCCGGCACTCAGTGGTGCCCGGGCGGCTTCCGGTGATCGTCCTGAGGCCGTCCGTCAGATCCTGCGGCGACGGAGCGGGCCGTCGTCCGCCCGGCCCCCTTCTCCAACAGGCAGCGCCCGGCGCCTTCGGGCGGACTCCTACGGCGCCCCACGACAGCAGCGCACCCGGCATGCAGACGTCCGTTCAGGACGCCCGTACGCCGGGTGCGGCTGGAAAAGAAATCGGCGGATCAGTCGGTGAGGTTCACCGAACGGGCCGAGGTCGCGCCGATCTCCTCGGCGATCTCGCTGAGGACGGTCTGCGGGACGGTGTCGTCGACGGTGAGCACGACCAGTGCCTCGCCGCCCGCGGCCGCGCGCGAGACCTGCATGCCCGCGATGTTCAGCCCGGCCTCGCCGAGGATCTTGCCGACCGTGCCGACGACGCCGGGACGGTCCTCGTAGCTCAGGACGACCATGTGGTCGGCGAGCGCCAGGTCCACGTCGTGCTCACCGATCGCGACGATCTTCTGGAGGTGCTTGGGGCCGGCCAGCGTGCCGGAGACCGCGACCTCCTCACCGTCGGCGAGCGTGCCGCGGACGGTCACCACATTGCGGTGGTCCGGCGACTCGGAGCTGGTGGTGAGGCGGACCTCGACACCACGCTCCTGGGCGAAGAGCGGGGCGTTGACGTACGACACGGTCTCGTCGACGACGTCCTCGAAGACACCCTTGAGCGCGGAGAGCTCGAGCACCTTCACGTCGTGCTGGGTGATCTCGCCGTACACCTCGACGTCGAGGCGGGCCGCGACCTCTCCCGCGAGCGCGGTGAAGATACGGCCGAGCTTCTCGGCGAGGGGCAGCCCGGGACGTACGTCCTCGGCGATGACGCCGCCCTGGACGTTGACCGCGTCCGGCACGAGCTCACCGGCCAGCGCGAGGCGCACGGACTTGGCGACCGCGATGCCCGCCTTCTCCTGGGCCTCGTCGGTGGAGGCGCCCAGGTGCGGGGTGCAGACGACCTGGTCGAACTGGAACAGCGGGGAGTCCGTGCAGGGCTCCTTCGTGTACACGTCCAGACCGGCGCCGGCGACGCGGCCCTCCTTGAGGGCGGAGGCGAGCGCCTCCTCGTCGACGATGCCACCGCGCGCGGCGTTGACGATCCGCACCGAGGGCTTCACCTTGTGCAGCGCCTCGTCGCCGATCAGGCCGAGCGTCTCGGGGGTCTTGGGCAGGTGCACGGTGATGAAGTCGGAGACTTCGAGCAGCTCGTCCAGCGCGAGGAGCTTGACGCCCATCTGCGCGGCGCGGGCCGGCTGCACGTAGGGGTCGTACGCGACGATCTTCATGCCGAAGGCCGACATGCGCTGCGCGACCAGGACACCGATGCGGCCGAGGCCGACGACACCGAGGGTCTTCTCGCTCAGCTCGACGCCGGTGTACTTGGAGCGCTTCCACTCGCCCTTCTTGAGGGCGGTGTTGGCCTGGGGGATGTTGCGCGCGGTGGCGACCAGCAGACCGCAGGCCAGCTCGGCGGCGGTGACGATGTTGGAGGTCGGGGCGTTGACGACCATCACGCCGGCCTTGGTGGCCGCGGACACGTCGACGTTGTCCAGACCCACGCCCGCGCGGGCGACGACCTTCAGCTTGTTCGCGGCGGCGATGGCCTCGGCGTCGACCTTGGTGGCGGAACGCACCAGGATGGCGTCGACATCGGCGATCGCGGGGAGGAGCTCGGCGCGGTCCGCGCCGTTGCAGTGCCGGATGTCGAAGTCCGGGCCCAGGGCGTCAACCGTGGCGGGCGACAGCTCTTCAGCGATGAGTACGACAGGTTTCGAGCTCACGTGAGTCCTCACAGGTCCAGTGCGGACGGCCGTCCCGACGGCCGCAGGCGGTGGAGGGGCTTGCCGCGTGGAAGACGCACGACACTGTGGGCCTGACGCGTGTATGTGGAGAAGTGTAGTCATGCGCGAGGGCGCATTCTGCGCCCCGTTGGAAGGATCACCCACACGGGGCTGGACGACTTGTACACACGTACGACGCCGCTTCTTCCAGCGGTGTTGCAATGGATACGCCGCGGGGCGGGTCCGAAGACCCGCCC
>NZ_JBHVEE010000178.1:0-17949 GCF_042802415.1 Streptomyces sp. NPDC057486
ACCGGCGACAACCTCCCCGGCACCAACATCGGCGACAACCTCCCCGGAGGCAACGCCGGCAACCACCTCCCCGCAGGCGGAGCCGGCGACCACATCCCCACCGCCCACGCCGGCGACCACATCCCCGGGAGTCACGCCAACGACTCCGGGCTCGGCCCCTCAGCCAGCCACGAACCGCCCACCGGCGGCGGCCACGGCGACGGGCCCACCGGCGGCAGTCATGGCGACGGGCCCACCGGCGGCAGTCACACCGATGCCGGACAGAGTGTCCCTTCGGGACACGAGGCGGGCACGGGCCAGCCAGGCGGCCCGGCTGAAGCAGCGCACGAGCAGGCTCCCGGCCACCACGACTCCGACTCCGGGGGGCGAGACGCCGAAGGTGCGGACCCGGCCGGCGGCAGCCCTGCGGAACGCGTGAATGAACCGCTCCCGGAACTCACTCCGCAAGAGCGGGCCGATCACTGGGGTCATCTCGACGAGGTGGAACAGCGCAGCCCCGAGGACTTCGATCACCTGCAACGCGACCCGGACAAGAACGGCGGCATCTCGGAACCCTCGAAGGATGAGGCGCGGGTGGGTCTGGACCTTCGTGACAGCGGGCGACTTCCCGACGACATCCAGCGTCCGACCCAAGCCGATCGCGGTGAGTTCTACTCACCCAGCGCGGACAGGTATTACGATATTAAGGGCGTCCACTCCGACTGGCCGCCATTCAATAACGTTCGCGACAAGTCGCTGCCCTTCAAGGGAGCGTACGACCCCGCCAACAACGGCAAGTGGGTCAAGAAACTCTCGGAACAGATAGTCGATAAACATCGCGCCGTTATCCTCGATGTCCGTAACGCGAATCAGGCAGCGATCGACGATATTAAATCCATCGTCGAGAAGAATGGTTGGGAAGATGATGTCATCTGGTACCCGTAAGGGCTGGGCGCCGCGCGAATTCCCTGCCGACCGAGCCGCCGCCGAACGACTGCACGAATGGCTGAAGGAATCGGACGGTAAAGGGCTCGATGCCGTGGGCCTCGACTTCAGCGCCGCAGACCTGTCGGGCGGAAACTTCTCCGAATCATGGTTCACCGAGGCCAGGTTGGTCGGTACGAACCTGACGGAGGCGGATTTCTACCGTGCAGATCTCGAGGGAGCCGATCTCTCCGGAGCGAACCTGACCAACACCTCGCTGGTGCGGGCGAACTTCGACGATGCGACGCTCCGGGGTGCAACTCTTGACGGGGCCGACCTCGTCAAGGCTTCGCTCTACGACGTCGATGCCTCGGGGGCGAGTTTCCGCGGCACGCGACTGATGGGTGCATCCCTGTTGGACGTGAACCTCTGCGGGGCCGATCTGACGAATGCGGTGGCGGACGAGAACTCATTCAAGGTCAAGATCGACGAGAGAACCATCCTGAACGGCTTCTCAGGAACAGTTTTCGGCCCGGTCGAAGTTCTCACTGAAGAAGGCACCAAGGAACTGGGCGGTGGCGACCTCGAGCAGTGGATCCGCGAGAGGAACGGGAATGTGAGAGTGATTCCTTCGCGAGCCGGAACGCAGTGATCGTCCGAGTGCCCCGGCGCGTCTGAGGACATGAGTGTCCATCCTTCTGCGAGCCCCGCGCGGATGCGCTTCGTGGTCCTGGGATCTCGACGCCTACGCGACCCTTGGTCCGGAATCAGCCCTCACGACTGCCGAACGGATGTCGGTCCGCCCTGCGCGAGCATGACCTGCTCGTCCGGGGCCGGTTCGACTTCGGAGGGCTTCCGCATCCAGAGATCCACCGGCGCAACGCTCCGCGACCCGCGGCCGCTCTTCAGCGACGCACCAACTCCTGAGACAGTCCGACATCGCTGAACGGAGCACACCGTGACGGTTGTTGTTCCCCGGCGTGGTGAGGCTGGACCCCACTCCGCACGCTGGGCCGAGGCTCTCGGCGAGAGCGCGGCCGGCTCCGTCGCCCGCCTCGAATCGTCACCGACCATGATCGACTCCACGTTCCGTACCGCCCTCCTCCATGTGGAGGCGCGTTGCACGGTCTTCTCGTCGGTATCGCCCTGCTTCCTGTCCTTTGGCTCCGCTTCGTGATTGTCCGGGGTCTGTCCCACTCCCGGATCCGGGTTGTACTGCTGACTTGTCCATGCCTTATGTTGCGGAGGCAATGCAAGGGGGAATCCGTATGCCGCAACACACGCAGACAGTGGCTCGACGAGGCAACGTTCATGCAGGGGGCGTACGACGCCTTACGCGCCTCGCGCAACGGCCGACGCGGACCGGTTCCGCCGTACGGGAACCCCTCCGGCCGGAGACCGACGGTTCACCGACCATGACTGAGGCAACGGACGACTGAGGCAGCGGACGACTGATGGCACGGGATTACGACAGCCAGCTTCTGGAGTCGGTGGCGGTACGCCGCCGCAGGATGCGGGACGCGCTGCTGTTCGGCGTGCAGCGGTCGCGGCGCACGGCGGACGAGCGGCTCGGCAAGGTGTTCGCCGGGATCGCCATCGCGGCCGTCCTGTGCGCAGGATGCATCGGATGGTCCTTCCTCCAGCACACGCTGGCGAAGCAGAAGGCCGAGCAGGAGAAGCAGCAGCGCCAGGAACAGCAGTACGAGCAGCCGACGCCGACCGCGAAACCGGACAAGTCCGGTACATCCAGCCCAGGTTCATCCTGATCCAGACCGCCCGACGCCCCCCGCGAGCAACCGCACGGGCACGTCCGGCCCGCCCCCGTCCTCAATGTCGCGACGATAGGTTCCCGTAAAGTGGTGAGCACAACAATGACTTCCCGGGCTCAACTGAGCCGGGTGACCCTGGTCGGCGAGCGACGCCGGGCCGACATCGTCCTCCCCTCGGACACCCCGATCGGGCAACTGCTGCCGGACATACTGCAGTTGCTCGACGACCGGGCCGCATCCCGCCCGATGACACGGCAGTTGATCACATCGGACGGCTCCGCGCTGCCGCACGACAGCACCCTGTCCTCGGCCGAGGTCGCGGACGGCGCCGTGCTCCGCCTCGTCCGTGCCCACTCCGCGCCGCCCGCCCCGGTCGTGCACGACGTCACCGATCTGGTGGCCGACGACCTCGACCTGCAGGCGTGGCGCTGGCGTCCCTCCGCGCGCCGGGCCAGCGCGGGCGTGGCAACCGTCACCTTCGCCGTCGCCGCCGCACTGCTGGCCCGTCAGGAGTTCGAGCTCGGCGCCCTCGCGGGCGCGCTCGTCGCGGTCACGCTCGTCCTGCTGGCGGCCGGTGCGCTCGTCGCCAGGATCGGCCAGGGCAACCTCGGACTCGCCACCGCGCTACTGCTCGCCTCCGGCGGGCTCGGCATCCTCACCGCCTGGACCGCCGCCGACGCCTACGACTGGCCGGGCACCGCACGGCTCGCCGCCGTCGCGGCCGCGCTCGTCGTGGTGCTCCTGCTCCTCGGCTACTTCTCGCCGCTCGGCCGCGGCGGACTCATCGGCGCCGCGGCGACCGCCGCGATCACCGTGGTGTGGGAGGCCGTCGCCGCCGTCCAGAGCGACCTGTCCCGGCTCGGCGCCGTGATGGCCGTCTTCTCCGTGGTACTGCTCGGCCTGCTTCCCCGGCTCGCCCTGATGGCCTCCGGGCTCACCGCACTCGACGACCGCCGCTCCGGCGGCATCTCCGTCAGCCGCCACCAGGTCGGCAACGCGCTCGCGGCCACGCACCGCGGCCTCGCTCTCGCCACGACCGTCACCGCGGTCTCCGCGACGGCCGGCGGCTGGCTGCTCACCCAGGCGGACAGGCCCACGGTGTGGACCATGGCGCTCCCCTCCCTCGTCGCCCTCGTCCTGCTCTCCCGGGCGCGGGCCTTCCCGCTCGTCGCCGAGGTCGTGGCGCTCTTCGCCGCCTCCGCGGTTCTCGTCGTGCGCCTCGTGATGGTGTGGATGCACCACTCCGGCGGCGCCGGACCGCTCGCCGTACTGTGCGCGGCCGCGCTCCTGCCGCTGCTCGTTCTGGCGGTGCAGCCGCCCGAGCATGTGCAGGTCCGGCTGCGGCGCATGGGCGACCTGGTCGAGTCCATCGGCGTCGTGGGGCTCTTCCCGCTCGCCGTCGGTGCGTTCGGCCTGTACGGACAGCTGCTCAACAAGTTCTGAGTCGACGCTCAGGCGCTCCGAGCGGGGCAGCAGGGCGGAAAAAGAAGGGCTGACATGCCGAACGCAGAAAACTGGCAGGGTGACGTGCTGCGCGACCTGCGCGGCGCCACCCCGCAGGGCACGCCGCAGCAGGGCCCGCAGGGCCCCGCCGGACAGCCGCAGGGTGCCCCCGCCGGCCCCGGCTTCCCCACGCAGAGCGCACCCGCGCCGGACGCCGGTTACGGGTACCCGCCGGTGCAGCACCCCGGCCACCAGGCCGCCCCCGCGGACCAGTACCAGCAGGCGGAGCAGTACCGGGCGCAGCAGTACCAGCAGCAGGAGCAGCACCGGGCCCAGCAGGCACAGCAATACCAGGCCCAGCAGGGACAACAGGCCCAGCAGGCCCAGCAGGCCCAGCAGTATCAGGCGGATCAGTACCAGGCCCAGCAGTACCAGGCACAACAGGCCCAGGCCCAGGCGCAACACGCTCAGCCGTACCAGGGGCAGCAGCCCCAGGCCGCCTACACCCCCTCCACCAGTGCCCACCGCACCCCCGACTCCCGGCCCGTCGTGGACAAGAGCCTCGTCACCGCCGGACGCAAGCCGCGGCACGGACAGTCCTTCGCCTCGCGTGCCACCCGCGCCGTGCGCCGTACCGTCTCCTCGTCGGCCGCGAAGGAGGTCGCCGAGATCACCCGGGTCGCCGAGGTACTCCAGCAGCCCGTGACGACCGGACGGCAGATCGCCGTCACCTCCATCCGGGGAGGCGCCGGCAAGACGACCGTCGCCGCACTGCTCGGCACCACGTACGCGCATTACCGGCAGGACCCGGTCCTCGTCGTCGAGGCCGACCCGGCGCTCGGCTCGCTGCCGCTGCGGCTCGGCGCCGAATCGCTCCGCTGGACCATCGGCGACTTCGCGGACATCGTCGAACCGCAGATGTCACTGCTCGACATCACCGGCTATCTCGTCCAGCTCCCCGGCAACGCCTGGCTGCTGCCGGGCAGTCAGGGACAGATCGGCGCGATGCTCGGCAGCAGGGCGTACGAGGGCGTCATGGTCTCGCTGCGCCGCTACTTCGGGGTCACGGTCGTCGACTGCGAGACACTGCCGGCCGAGGTCGCCCGCGTCGCGCTCTCCGCCGCCCAGGCCCGCATCCTGACCGCCCCCGCCACGCTGGAGGGCGTCACCAGCACGTACTCGGTGCTCCAGTGGATGCAGGGGCTTCCGAAGCATGTGATCGCCGGCACGGTCGTCGTCCTGACCGAGCTCGTGCCGCACCCGGGACTCGACCTCGCCGAGGCCGCCGAGAAGCTCAAGTCCACCGGGGCGAGCGTCCAGGTCCTGCCGTACGACCGGCATCTGGCGGCCGGCGGCCTGATCCGTACCGAGCTGCTCGCCCACTCGACCAGGGAAGCCGCCACCCGCCTCGCCGCGGACGTCTTCCAGCTCTCCCAGAAGCGCCACTGACCCAGATGCCGAGCCCGACCGTGAGTGACGGACGCCGATGAGTACCCGACTGATCCACCGCCCGGCCAGGACCACCCGGCCCGCGGCCCCCTCCGAGGCACGCACCATCGAGGCACCGCCCAACCTCCCCGAGGGGAAATCGGGCAACATCGCGATGTCGCTGCTGCCCGTCGCCGGCGTCATGTCGTCCGTCGTGATGATGACCGTCGTACGGAACAGTCAGTTCGCCGGGCTCGGTGCGATCATCCTCGTCGTCACCGTCATCGGATCCGTCGCGCTCGTCTTCTCGCAGCGCGGCAAGGCGCAACGCACCCGCCGCACCCAGCGCGAGGCGTATCTCGCCTATCTGGAGGACCTGCGCGAGGAACTCTCCGGCGAGGAACGCGAGCGGCGCGAGCGGACCGAGATCCTCACCCCGCCGCCGGACGCCCTGTACGACATCGTGCGCGACCCGGCCCGGCTGTGGGAGCGCCGCCGCGCCGACGGCGACTTCCTGCGGGTGCGTGTCGGCACCGGCGAGATGCCCGTACGCGATCTGAAGGTCGCCCAGCAGGGCTCCTCGGTCCTCACACCGCCCGACCGCTTCATGCTCAACGAGGCGTCGGCCCTGATGGCCCGGTTCCGTACCGGCACCGAACTCCCGCTCACCGTCCCGCTCGACCGCGTCGGCAACGTCAGCGTGATCGGCCCCCGCGAGGACTGCCTGCGCGTCGCCCGCGCCCTGCTCGTCCAGACCGCCGCGACCCACGCCCCCGACGACGTGGCCATGGCACTGGCCGTGCCCGGCGACCGGCTGGCCGACTGGGAATGGGCCAAGTGGATGCCGCATCTGCTCGACACCGAACAGCTCGACGGCCCCGTCGCCGCCCGCCGCATCGCCCCGTCCGCGCCCCAGCTCGCCCGGCAGATCGGCGCCGAACTGCGCCGCCGCGCCTCGTACGCGGCCGAGGTGCGCCGCGGCCTGTCCGGCAAGGACGCCCTGTCCATGACGTCGCGGCTCCTCGTCGTGGCCGACGGACACGGCGAGGACGCCGTGGACCTGCCGTGCCCCGACGACGCGGTGGGGCTGCGCGACATGGGCGTCACCATGCTGCACCTGCTCGAACAACGCATCCAGGAACCGGGACACGTCGGCGTACGCATCACCGTCGACGGCGACCAGGTACTCATCGAGGACCTGCGCGAGCAGGAGCCGATCAGCGCCCACGGCACCGTCGACGAGGTCAGCATCCCGTTCGCCGAAGGTCTCGCCCGGATGCTCGCACCACTGCGCCTGGCCGCCGAATCGCTCGTCGACGCCCCGCTGTCCGGACCCGTCGACTTCGCCGACCTGCTCGGCATCGACGACGTGGCACGGCTCGACCTGTCCCACCTGTGGGCACCCCGCGGCGAACGCTCCTTCCTGCGCGTGCCGATCGGCGTCAGCGACTCCCGCGAACCGGTCCTCCTCGACCTGAAGGAGTCCTCCGAACTCGGCATGGGCCCGCACGGGCTGTGCGTCGGCGCCACCGGCTCCGGCAAGTCGGAACTGCTCCGCACGCTCGTCCTCGCCCTCGTCGCCACCCACCCGCCCGAGGACCTGGCGCTCGTCCTCGTCGACTACAAGGGCGGTGCCACGTTCGCCCCGTTCGCGGACCTGCCGCACGTCGCCGGTGTCATCACCAACCTGGAGAACCAGGCCGGCCTCGTCGAACGGGTCCACGCCTCGCTCGCCGGCGAGGTCAAACGCCGCCAGCAGGTCCTCAAGGACGCCGGCAACGTCGCCGACATCGGTGACTACGCCGCGCTGCGCGCCGACAAGCGGCCCGACCTGGACCCGCTGCCCCACCTGTTCGTCGTCATCGACGAGTTCGGTGAACTCCTCACCGCCAAGCCGGACTTCATCGACCTGTTCCTGTCCATCGGCCGTATCGGCCGGTCCATCGGTGTGCACCTGCTGCTGTCCAGCCAGCGCATCGAAGGCGGCAAGCTCAAGGGCCTGGACACCTACCTCTCGTACCGGCTCGGTCTGCGGACGTTCTCCGCCGACGAATCCCGCACAGTGCTGGACACCACCGACGCCTTCCACCTGCCGCCGCTGCCCGGTTTCGGCTTCCTCAAGGTCGACACCAGCCACTACGAACGCTTCAAGGCGAGCTACGTCTCCGGCGCCTACCGCGGCCCCGTGCAGCGCGCCGAGGAAGCGGATTCCGGACCCCTCGCCCTCGAGTACGAGGCGTTCAACACCCTTGCCAAGAACGAGAACACGGGCGACCGGGAGCCCACGGTCCGACGCCGCGAGACCGGACCCACCGAGATGGGCGTCATCGTCGACCAACTGCAGAACGCCGCCGATCCGGTACGCCGCATCTGGCTGCCCCCACTCCCCTCCGCCATCTCCCTGGACAAGGTCGCAGGCCCCCTGGACGTCGGCCCGCGCGGCATGCAGCTCGCCAAGCGCCGCGGCCCCCTCCAGGTACCGCTCGGCCTGCTCGACGACCCCACCAAGCAATGGCAGGGCCAGTGGTACCTGGACCTCACCGTGGCAGGCGGCCACGCCGCCGTCATCGGCGGCCCGCAGTCCGGCAAGACGACCCTCCTGCGCACCCTCGCCCTCTCCCTCGCACTGACCCACACCCCGCAGGAAGTCGGGATCTACGGCCTCGACCTCGTCGGCGGCGGTCTCCAGGCACTGGCGGACCTGCCGCACGTCGGCGGCGTCGCAGGCCGCGCCGACCGTGAGCGCGCCGGACGCACCGTGGAAGAGGTACGGGGCGCCCTCGCGGTCCGTGAGGACCTCTTCCGCGAACACGGCATCGACTCCGTCGAGCAGCTGCGCACCCTGCACGCGGCAGGCCGGCTGCCGCAACTGGCCTCCGCCGAGATCGTGCTCGTCATCGACGGATTCGGCGCGCTGCGCGACGACTTCGACGAGCTGGACGACGCCGTCGTCGACATCCTCAAGCGCGGCGGCGGCTACGGCATCCACGTCGTCGCCGGCATGCTCCGCTGGAACGACGTCCGCATCGCCACCCAGTCCAACTTCGGCACCCGCGTCGAACTGCGCCTGAACGACCCCAGCGAATCCAGCATCGACCGCAAGCTCGCACAGACCCTGGCACCCGACGAGCCCGGCCGTCTCCTCACCGACGGCAAGCTCTTCACCCAGGTCGCGCTCCCCCGCACGGACGGGCTCGCCGACACCTCGGACCTGGGCGCCGTCCTGGAACGCACCGCCCGCACGATCCGTGCCACCTGGAGCGGCGACGTCGCCCAGCCGGTACGGGTACTGCCGCACATCCTGGAGCCGCACCTGCTGCCGGGCCCGGTCGCCGAGCCCAAGCGGGTACCGATCGGCCTGGACCAGACGGCGCTCGCGCCCGTACTGCTCGACCTGTTCCACCACGACCAGCACCTGCTGATCATGGGCGACAGCGAGTGCGGCAAGACGAACCTCCTCAAGACCATCGCCGGCGGACTCATCGAGCGCTACAGCGAGGACGAGCTGGTCTTCGCCGTCATGGACCCGCGCCGCGGACTGCGCGGCGCGATCCCCGAGGAGTTCCGCGGCGGCTACGCGTACAACGCCAAGATGTGCGCGGGTCTCGCCGCCGGTATCGCCACCGAGCTGGAGAAGCGGCTGCCCGACGACAGCGCGGGCACCGAGGACCTGGAGCCCGGCAGCTGGGGCAGCGGACCACGGATCGTCGTCCTCGTCGACGACTACGACGTACTGACCACCGCGGGACTGGCCCCGCTCGCCCCGTTCCTGCCGTACATCCCGTCCGCGGTCGACATCGGGCTGCACTTCGTGCTGACCCGCCGCGTCGCCGGTGCCTCGCGCGGCATGTACGAACCACTGGTGCAGGGCCTGCGCGAGTCCGGCGCCTCGGCGATCCTCATGGCGGGCGACCGCAGCGAAGGCCAGCTGTTCCCCGGCGTGTACGCCACCCAGCAGCCCGCGGGCCGCGGCGTCCTCGTCCGCAGGGGCCAGTCGAACCGCCTGATCCAGACCGTCTACACCACCGAGTGACACACCCGTCACGACGGCCGCACGACGCAGAACACACCACGCCACGGACGACGAAGGACCGGACGACCACATGACCAAGGACGTCATCGCCCTCACCCCGAGAATGCCCGATCCGCTCAGCGTGATCGCGGGCCTGCTCTCCGGAGGCCCCGACAAGCTGGTGGATACGGTCGGCGAGGACGCCGTCGTGCAGCTCTGCGACACGGAGGGCCGGCCGCTCGTCTCCGTCGAGGCACCCCTGCTCGTCCAGGTCGCCGGTGAGGCGGAACGGCTCCTCGGGGCGACCGCGCCCGAGGTCCCGTTCTGGTGGACGGAGGCACGCGCCACCACCGGCGTCGAGGAGGCCGAACGCATCGCGGGCACCTTCGCCGCCCGGCTGGTCGCCCTGGCTGGCGGCTCCGCCTGGCCGCCGGAGGCCGCGCGCTCCATCGCCGTGGTCAAGACCGACGGCGTCAGCGTCGCACCCACACCCGCCGCCGCACAGCCCGCCATCGACGCCCTCACCGACAAGGTCGCGGTCGTCATCCAGGACCGCCCGGTGGTCGCGATGACGGCCTGGCTCTCCGACGCCTTCCGGGCCACCGCAAACGCCGAGCTCGGCCTCCAGATCGTCACCGCCCCGGGAGTCACGCTCTCCCCCGCCGTACGGGGCAGCCTCCCCGGCTGGCCGTCGCGCTGGGTCGTGCAGGACGAACGGGACGGCTACTACGACGGGCTGTCCGGGGCCGTGCTGCGCTGGCAGAACGGCCTGTTCGCCCCGGTCGAGGCAGCCGACGCCACGCCCGAGGACCCGCGCACCCCGGTGGCCGCGTCGTTCAAGGAGGTCGCCGACACCGGCGAGCGCCAACTGGCCGTCACGTTCCGCACCGTCCACCCCGCCGACGAGCGCCTCGTTCTCGGCGGCTCCATCGAGGCGGTGTGGCGCGAGCTCACCGGCGCACCCCCGGCGGGCTGGGGCACCGCGGAACCCGCCAACCTGCCCTGGTCACTGCGCCAACTGACCGATGTCGCCTACGACCGGTCGCCCCAGCCGACCTGGGCCGTGGTGGTCGGCAGCCCGGACCGGCCCGCTCTCGCCACCGTCCGGATCAGCCGGACGACGGGCGGCGTGGAGGAGGACGTCACCCTGGCGCTCGGCTACGGGCCCGACGAGGACATGCCGCTGGACGCCCTGCCCAGGGCCGCGGAGATCCTCGCCACCCGCCACCACCTCCAGTCGATGCTCGTCCAGATCCGTAAGGCCCGCCGCGACCTGGCGGTGCCGCCCCGCTTCGAGGGCCCCGGAGTCCCCCTGGCCTTCGTGCTCGGCGCCGAGGAGGTCCGCGAGATGCCCGGCGACCGCGCCCGCCGCACCCCGCTGTCCGAACCCCCGGTCCAGCTCGGCCCGAAGACCCGCCCGGCGCTGTACTACCCGCTGCCGGGCGACCCGTCGGACCTGTCGGGCTGGCAGGACTTCGAACGCCTGATGCGCCATCTGAAGGGCGTCTGACCGCCATCGTGGTGAAGCGCGAGGGCCTCCCGGTCGCCGGTGCGGATGTCGTCGTCCCCACCGGACCGGAAGGCCCTCGCGCCTTCAGGGCGGACGGAAAACCTAGTACTTGCTGATCTCCCAGAAGCGGAAGACGGTCGAGGCGTCCAAGGTCCACTCCAGGCCGGAGATGTTGTCGTACGCCACCGCATACTGCTTGCCCTGCCACAGCGGCAGGATCGGCAGGTCCTCGGCCACGTCGTCCTGGAGCTCGTTGAAGGCCCTCTCGGTGGTGCCCCGTTCGGCCCGGGAGGCGGCGTCGGGGATGATCCGGCCGGTGATGTCGTCGTTCACGTAGCCGTTCTGCAGGACGTTGTCCTTGCCGAAGAACGGCTGGGTGAAGTTGTCCGGGTCCGGGTAGTCCGGGACCCAGCCCTTCACGTAGACGCCGAGCTTGCCGGCCGCTATCTGCTTCTCGTACTGGTCGAAGGGCAGGGACTTGACGTCCGCGTCGAACAGTCCGCTCGCATTGAGCTGCTGGGCGATCGCCCGGAACTCGCCGTCGGTGGCGGGGCCGTAGCGGCTCGGCGTGGACCACAGCGTGAGCTTCACCTTGTCGGTGATGCCCGCGCCGCGCAGCACCTGCTCGGCCTTGGCAGGCTGGCTCCCGCCGTACTTGTCGAAGAACGCGGTGTTGTGGGCCGTGATGCCGGCCGGGACGATCGAGTACAGCGGGGTGGCCGTCGAGTGGTAGACCTGGCTGACGAGAGCGTCACGATTGACCAGGTACGCGATGGCCTTGCGCACGGGAAGCTGTCGGACCACCGGGTCCTTCATGTTGAAGACCAGATGCTGCACCTCGGCGCTGGTGCCTTCGACGACGTCGATGCCCTTGTCGGCCGCGGCGGTGGATTCCTCCAACCGGGAGATGTCCCGCGCCGTCAGGCCACGGTAGGCGACATCGATGTCGCCCTTCTGCAGTGCGGACGCCAGTTTCTTCTGGTCGCCCCGGAAGAAGTCGAGGGTGATGCCCGAGTTCTTCACCCGCGCTGTGCCCCGGTAGCCGGAGTTGACCGAGAAGACGGCCTTCGACTTGTCGAGGGACTTCAGCTTGTAGGGACCCGACCCGACGGCCTTGCCGTCCTTGCGCAGGCTGTTCGCCGGGTACTCGCGGTGGTTCACGATGGAGCCGGCGCCCGAGGCGATCTTGCTGGGGAAGGTGGCGTCGGGAACGTTGAGCTGGAAGACGACCGTTCGCACGTCCGGAGTGGTGATCTTCGCGATCGTGGAGAGCAGCGGCGCGGGGCCGCCGGGGTCGTCGATCCTGATCGCCCGCTCGAAGGAGTACTTGACGTCCTCGGAGGTGAGGCTGTCGCCGTTGCTGAAGGTCAGGCCGTCGCGGAGAGTGCACCGGTAGACCCTGTTGCGGTCCTCGAACGAGCAGGACTTCGCCGCTTCCGGCCGAGGGGTCGATTCCCCGCGGGGAAAGCTGAGAAGGGACTGGAAGACATTGTTGAACAGCAGCCAGGACCCCGGGTCGTAGCCCGAGGCCGGATCCGCGGCCAGGACGTCGTCCGACATGCCCACGACGATCGAGCCGCCGGACCCGGCGGCGTCACCTCCGGACTGGAAGTCGCAGCCGCCCAGCAGGGCCACCGCGAGACCGGCCCCGATGGGAGCGCCCGTCCATCGATTGCGTATGTTCACAGAACTGCCTCGTGCTCTCTGTCGGCCGCGCGGGATCCTGCGCGGCCGGGATTGATCAGGAACCGTCGGTTGCGGATCCGGTCGGCCCGTTCGGGGATGGTGTGGCCGCTGCCCCGCCGCCTGATCCGGGTCCGGATGGGCCGGGAGCTGTAGCCCTTGCCGCCCAGGACTCGGCCGGGCCGGACCCGCCGCTGTCCCGGGCCGGTGGCGAGGCATCCGGAACTCCTCCTTCACGGCAGCGAACCGGGTGCAGTCGTTGCTGTGGCCAGCCTCCGTCCGCGGTCCCCCTCCAGACGCGGGGATGCTCCGCGCATCCGGACCAGGGAGGCGAGCATCTTGTCGCCTGATCATAAAGGCGGGGCGACAGCCCCCCCCTTATTCCCCCGGTAGTTGGTGGCGGTCCGGCCGCCAACCGGTGTCTTCGGCTCGAACACGAGCCGTCCACCGCTCTGCACGCTCGCCCGCCGGGGCCGGTCACGGTGTCCGGGACGGCGGCTCGGGAGCCACGGCCAACGGGCGAGGAAGACGAAAAGACAGGACCTTGCTCCGGCCATGTGCCCCACCACGCCCCGGACAGCAGAAAACCCCAGGTCACGGGCTGTGTGACCTGGGGTTCTTCCGAGCCCCCTGTCGGATTCGAACCGACGACCTACGCATTACAAGTGCGGCGCTCTGGCCAGCTGAGCTAAGGAGGCAACGCGCACATCAAAGCCGCGCGCGCAAGCTCCCTCACTCTACACAGCGGCCCGACTCCTGATCCACGAAGTTCTTCCGAACCCGTGACCACTCGGCCATCCGTGCGTTAAGTGGACTGACGCACTGTTCCGACTATCGGACGGCGGGAGCGGGGGAGCGGACATGGTGGATTCGGCGGACCAGCCCATACGTGTCACGGGGGAGGAGGCCAAGCGCGTCAAGCGCGAGGCACTCGGCATCCCCGACCGCCGGAAGTATCACGGCCGGGCGTCGACCCGGCTGAAGAGCCGCACCAAGGAGTCGGGCACCCAGCAGCGGGTCTACCGCTACCGCTTCTACCCGAGCCCGGCACAGTCCGAGCAGCTGGAGAAGACCTTCGGCGCCTGCCGGTGGGTCTACAACGAGGGCCTGACCCTCCGTGCCAATGCATGGGAGCGGCACCGCGTTTCGGTGGGATTCGCGGAGTCGTGCCGGGCGTTGACGGGGTGGCGGCTTGCGGCGGAGACCTCGTGGCTGCGGGAGGTGTCATCGACGGTGTTGCAGCAGTCGTTGCGGCATCTGGACGCGGCGTTCTCGCGGTTCTTCCAGCAGTCGGCGCGGTACCCGAAGCGGAAGAAGAAGCATCGCTCGCGGGATGCCGCCACGTATGTGCGGACGGGTTTCCGGTGGGTGGAAGATCCGGAGCAGCCGGGCACGGGGGCGGTGACACTGGCGAAGCAGTCGGCGCCGTTGGATGTGCGGTGGTCGCGTCCGCTCCCGGTGGGTGTGGTGCCGGTGAAGCTGTCGGTGACGCGTGACCGTGCGGGCCGGTTCTTCCTCTCCGTGCTGGTCGAGGAGCGGATCGAACCTTTGCCTGCGGTCTTCGTGCCGGGCGGGCGGGAGCCGAAGGCCGTAGGGATCGACCTGGGGCTGGCGGCGCTCGTGGCGCTGGACGACGGCACGAAGGTGGATCATCCGCGTCTGCTGCGCAGGTACGAAAAGGAGCTGGCGCGGTTGCAGCGGGGGTTGCACCGCAAGCAGAAGGGGTCGAAGAACCGGGGGAAGGCCCGAGTTCGTATCGCTCGGCTGTACGCACTTATCGGAGATGTCCGCAGAGACATGCTGGATCAGTTGACCACCCGCCTCGTGCGCGAGAACCAAGTGCTCGTGGTGGAAGACCTGGCCATTGCGAATCTGTTGCGGACGACGGTCGGGAAGGGCCGACGACGGAAGTCCCGGCTGAACGAGTCGATCAGCGATGCGGCATGGGGTGAGTTGCTGCGCCAGCTGCGGTACAAGTGCGCATGGTACGGGCGCACCCTGGTGATCGTGGACCGTTTCTTCCCGTCGACGCGTCGGTGCTCGTGCTGTCACGCGAAGGGGCCGTTGCTGGATGTGTCGGTCCGCGAGTGGACGTGTGCGGCGTGCGGTGCGGTGCACGACCGGGATGTGAACGCTGCGCGGAACCTCTGCGACGAGGGGATGCGGCTGTACTGGCTGGTGGCGTCGGCGCTTCCGCCCGACAGGATGCCACCGCCTGTGATCAAGGCATCGGAGCTGCCCGAGGTGCTGCTGGCCACGTGAGTGGGCGCGACATGAGTGTTACGGACCGACGGGCCGTCGGCCGACACGCCTGTGGAGCCCACGTAAGACCGGCCGGGTGTGACCGTCAGGGTTGCGTCGGGTCGGCGGCGGGCGATGAAGCAGGAAGTGCGGCGCGTGCAGCAGCGGGTCAAAAACCGGTGCTCTACCCGCAGACACAAGGTCAAAAGTTCGTTGCTCTGCCTGCCCCCTCCCGATGCGAGATATCCGTCCCCCTCGAACTACTGACAGATTCGAAATGGCCAGGTAGCGTCGCGGAAGGTTCACCCAGGTGGACCAGACCACTCCCTTACTCGGATCGTCCGGCACGTTCCTGCCGGTGGAGGAGAAGATTCAGCATGGCCAGTGTCACGTTCGACAAGGCGTCCCGCGTCTACCCCGGCTCCACCAAGCCCGCCGTGGACCAGCTCGAGATCGACATCGCCGACGGTGAGTTCCTCGTCCTCGTCGGTCCTTCCGGTTGTGGCAAGTCGACCTCCCTGCGCATGCTCGCGGGTCTCGAGGACGTCAACGGCGGCGCGATCCGCATCGGTGACCGCGATGTCACGCACCTGCCGCCCAAGGACCGGGACATCGCCATGGTGTTCCAGAACTACGCGCTCTACCCGCACATGTCCGTCGCGGACAACATGGGCTTCGCGCTGAAGATCGCCGGTATCAACAAGACCGAGATCCGGGCGAAGGTCGAAGAGGCCGCCAAGATGCTGGACCTCACCGACTACCTGGACCGCAAGCCGAAGGCGCTCTCCGGTGGTCAGCGTCAGCGTGTCGCGATGGGCCGCGCCATCGTGCGTGAGCCGCAGGTCTTCCTCATGGACGAGCCGCTGTCGAACCTCGACGCCAAGCTCCGTGTCTCCACCCGTACGCAGATCGCGTCGCTCCAGCGCCGCCTCGGCATCACCACCGTGTACGTCACGCACGACCAGGTCGAGGCCCTCACCATGGGTGACCGCGTCGCGGTCCTCAAGGACGGTCTGCTGCAGCAGGTCGACTCGCCGCGCAACATGTACGACCGCCCGGCCAACCTCTTCGTCGCCGGCTTCATCGGCTCCCCGGCCATGAACCTGGTCGAGGTCCCGATCACCGACGGTGGCGTGAAGTTCGGCAACAGCGTCGTCCCGGTCTCCCGCGAGGCGCTCACCGCCGCCGCGGACAAGGGTGACACCACGGTCACGGTCGGCATCCGCCCGGAGCACTTCGACATCGTCGAGCACGGTGGCGCCGCCGCCAAGTCGCTCTCCAAGGACAGCGCCGACGCCCCGGCCGGTCTGGCCGTCTCCGTCAACGTCGTCGAGGAGCTCGGCGCCGACGGCTTCGTCTACGGTTCCGCGCGCGTCGGCGGTGCGGACAAGGACCTTGTCGTCCGCGTCGGCGGCCGCGCCGTGCCGGAGAAGGGCACCACGCTGCACGTCGTGCCGCGCCCGGACGAGCTGCACGTCTTCTCGACCTCGACGGGTGAGCGTCTCACCGACTGACGTCACGCACGCCGCACGACGGCCCCGCACCCCTCGTGGTGCGGGGCCGTCCGCGTACCGGAGCGCGTGTACGGGTTTGAGCCCGAGCGTCCGGCACCTTCGGTAAATACCCTGGCACTTCGGTCATTTCACCGGCGGTCGTCAACGCGGGGTTCGAAAAACACCCTCGAACCATCCCCCGCAGGGGTGACGCAATGTCGTCAATTCATCACTGCCCGCTACGCTCGCTGCGTGACCCACACCGCGCGCCGCATCGGCCGAACTCTCGCTCTCGTCCTGCCCGTCGTCATGGTCCTCTCCGGGACTCTCGCGGTCACCCGTGTGCCGTGGGCAGCGCACAACTCCGAGTCGCAGGTCCTCACCGCGTCGGCTCGGACCGTATCGAAGCACGCCACGTCGCACGCCCCGCAGGATGTCCTGCGCGACCGGCTGCTCGTGCAGCTTCAGGAGAAGGACCCGGGCGTCGCGCTGACGGACCTCCAGCGCGCCGTCGAGGGGCACCCCTCGCTCGCCCGGCACTGCATGTCGATCGCCAGGGCGCTGGGCCGCGCCGCGGTCGAGCAGTACGGTCCGACGCGGGCGCACCGGTTCTCCCGCCCGGTCTGCGACACGTCGTTCGCCTCGGGTGTCGCGCAGTTCAGCTGACCGACCCGGCCCGGGCACCCCCTATCGTGCCCGGCATGCATACGTATCCGACGCAGGCCGTGATCCTGGCAGGTGGCCAGGGATCGCGGCTGCGCCCGTACACCGATGACCGCCCCAAGCCGATGGTCGAGATCCCCGGCACCGGGACGCCGATCATCGGCCATCAGCTTTCCTGGCTGGCCGCCGAGGGCGTGACCGATGCCGTCGTCTCGTGCGGTCATCTGGCCGAGGTGCTCCAGGAGTGGCTCGCGGAGGCCGTCCTGCCGCTCCGGGTGACCACTGTGGTGGAGTCGGAGCCGCTGGGCCGCGGCGGCGGCCTGAGGTACGCCGCCGCCCGGCTGCCGGACCCGTCGGAGCCCTGGTACGCCACCAACGGCGACATCTGGACCCGTTTCTCGCTGCGTGAGATGGCCGCGTTCCATGCGGAGCGCGATGCGACCGCCACGCTGGCTCTGGCCCGTCCCCGTATCCCGTGGGGTGCCGTGGAGACGGACGCGTTCGGGCACATCATCGACTTCATCGAGTCGCCGCCGTCCCCGTATCTGATCAACGCGGGTGTGTACGTCTTCTCGCCGGCGTTCACGGCGCTGCTGCCGGAACGCGGCGACCATGAGCGGACGACGTTCCCGCGGCTGGCCCGCGAGCGGCGGCTGGCCGGGTATCCGCTGCCGCACGGGGCGTACTGGCGGGCCATCGACACGGCGAAGGACCTGGCCGAGGCGGCGAAGGAGCTGGACGGTCGGTAGTGCCACGAGGCACGCCACGCGGGGAGGGGCGGTCACCGGAGTTCCGGTGACCGCC